>JBGTHN010000437.1:0-7651 GCA_041746235.1 Pyrinomonadaceae bacterium
AATACCACAAATGAATAATTTAAACGGGGTTGGAAAAAATATTTTGATCTGGGACAATTACGAAATGGGACATTTTTTATTTCCAATCGTTGCAAAAGACTCGGAAAAACGTAAAATAATATTTCGATTTACAAATCACAATATATTTGAAACAGAAATAGAAAAGATTAACCAAATCAATAAGTTTAATGAGGTAAATACAATTCTTTCAGATGTTTCCAGCGACATTGATAATATTATTGTCTGGGGAGTCAATCCAGAAATTGAATCAGAATTGAATTTTATTTCTCAATCAAAGGTAGTGGTTTCCAACAAAGATTTAAAGATATATCAGTTACCAAAGTGAAAAAGTTGAAAAGTAAAAAAGTGAAAAAGTGAAAAAGTGAAAAAGGTTTACACTTTTTCTTTTTATTAAGTTTATGGAAAACGCATTAAATTCTATACAAAAAGAGCAATGTTTATCGGTTGTGATTCCCGTTTATAATGAGGAAAAAACTTTACAGAGAGTTATTTCCAAATTACAAGAAATACCGCAATTATTGGAAATAATTATTGTTGATGATTGTTCAAAAGACAGAACCCCAGATATTATTGAAGAGTTAAAGGCAAAACACGACTTTATACAATCATTTAGATTTGAACAAAATTCCGGCAAAACCGCTGCCGTCAAAAAAGGATTTTCGATGACAAAAGGTGAGGTTGTCATCGTACAAGATGCGGATTTAGAATATGACCCTTTTGAAATTCCCGAAGTTATTTCACCAATTATTGAAGGTTTCGCAGATGTTGTATATGGTTCGAGATTTATGGTAAAGCGTGCTTCAAGAGTGTTGTATTTTTATCATTATCTTGCAAACAAAGGACTTACATTCTTTTCAAATGCTCTGACAAATTTGAATATCACTGATGTAGAAACCTGTTACAAAGCCTTTCGCGGTGAAATAATCCGCAATATGATCATCACTTCTTCAGGATTCGGTTTTGAAATTGAAGTAACAGCAAAAGTCGCAAAATTGAAATGTGCTTTATATGAAGTTCCGATCAGCTATTATGGAAGAACTTATGAAGAAGGAAAAAAAATAACTACCAAAGACGGATTTGCGGCATTTTATTACATTATTAGATACAATATTTTTAATTCATTAGAGGCATCTTACCAAAACTTACCACAACTTTTAGACAAGAAAAATCCTCTGTTGGCAATAGACAAATATGAAAGCAGCGAAAGTTGAATATGTAGGTAAAGACTTGGAAGCAATGGACTTTGCCGTAAATTATCATCTATGGATTCTCCAATTGTTAAAACCTTTTCTCGGCAAACATCTGGTTGAAGTCGGAGCAGGAACGGGTTCATTTTCAGAACTTTTGCTAGAAACAAATCCAGAAACATTATTTTTGGTCGAGCCATCCGAAATGTTCACACAACTTGAAAAAAAAGTTGAAAATATAACCTCTAAAACAGAAATTCATTGTCATCAAAATATTTTTGCCAATGTCGCCGAAACTATAAAAAATAAACAAGAACCGGACACGATAATTTATATAAATGTGCTCGAACATATTGAAAATGATTTTGAAGAACTAAAGGTAGTCAACGAAACTCTGTCAGAGAACGGAAGAGTTTGTATATTCGTTCCGGCACAAGCCTTTTTATACAGTGAATTTGATAAATACATAGGGCATTTTAGACGTTATAGCAAAAAAAGACTAGAAGAAAAATGTGTCGAAAGTGGTTTTAAGATTCTCTATTCCAGAAACTTTGATCTGGCAGGTGTAATACCTTGGTTGATAAAATATCGAATCCTAAAATCAAAAAATATGGAAGGCGAAGCTGTTAAAATATACGATAAATATATCGTGCCGATAACAAAAAGATTTGAAACATTGATACCGCCGCCGATCGGAAAAAATTTGATCTTGGTTGCCGAAAAAATCTAACAAGTTTAATGAAAAAAATTGTATTTACAAATGGTTGTTTCGATATAATTCATCCTGGTCATATCGCACTTTTAGAGAAAGCAAAATCCTTTGGAGATAAATTGATCGTTGGAATCAACAGTGATAAATCGGTTAGTTCAATTAAAGGAAAAGAGCGACCGATAAATTCAGAAAAAGATCGAGCGGCTGTGTTAATGGGATTAAGTTCGGT
Organism: Pyrinomonadaceae bacterium; assembly: GCA_041746235.1. Lineage (GTDB taxonomy): Bacteria > Acidobacteriota > Blastocatellia > Pyrinomonadales > Pyrinomonadaceae > Aridibacter. The sequence goes on from JBGTHN010000437.1 coordinate 2,150, forward strand.
TGACGAAGTTCGTATTTATGAAGAATTAACTCCAGAAAATTTGATAAAAGTTATAAAACCTAATGTTTTAGTAAAAGGCGGTGATTGGAAAAAGTCAGAAATAATCGGTGCTGATTTTGTCGAATTAAATGGCGGGGAAGTCCATTCATTGCCGCTTTTAGAAGGTTTTTCAACAACTAAGATAATAGATAAGTTAAGAAAGAACGAAAATTCTGAAACTTCAGAAAATAATGGAAAAACATGCATTACCAAAACTTCTTTAAGTCAGCATCAAAAAGTTTTTGAAGATCTATTTAAAAATCATTTAATCGAAATCGAAGAATGTGCAGAGATTATTTATGAAGCAATTTCAAGGAATAATAAAATTCTGATTTGCGGAAACGGTGGAAGTGCTTCGGATGCACAACATTTTGCGGCGGAGTTTGTTGGACGCTTTGAAACTGAACGCAAAGCACTTGCGGCAATTGCTTTGACCACAGATACTTCGGCAATCACAGCTTTAGCAAATGATTATGGTTTTGAAAGAATTTTTTCAAGACAGGTTGAAGCACTTGCGAATAAAGATGATGTTTTGATCGCAATCAGCACCAGCGGAAATTCACCGAATGTCATTGAAGCAATAATGTCAGCCAGAAGGCTGGGCTGTAAAATAATCGGTTTGACCGGCGGAGCGGGAAAAAAACTCGCTTCTTTAAGTGATGCTTGTCTCGTCATTCCATCCGAAAGAACTGCTAGAATCCAAGAAGCACATATAACTATCATCCATATTTGGTGTGAAATTGTTGATAGCAAACTGAAAAATCTCTAAAAACTTGTTATATTTTATTCGTCAAAAACATAAAACTTTTTTTCTATGCAAAATCTTCTTGAAAAATTTTCCAATGTTCGTGTGTTGATAGTTGGAGATGTGATGATAGATCAATACTGGTGGGGAAGTGTCGAGAGAATTTCGCCGGAAGCTCCAGTTCCGATCGTGAATCTTAAAAAAAAGAGTCTGGTTGCTGGCGGTGCGGCAAATGTTGCGGCAAATATTGCAGGTTTAGGGGCAAAGCCATATTTAATTGGAGTCGTTGGCGGTGATTCTGAATCTGAAAGTTTTTCAAAAATTTTAGATAACATAAATGTTTCAAGTGAAAACTTAGTTTATTTAGAAAATCGCCCGACGACTGTTAAAACAAGGATTATTGCCCACAGCCAACAAATTACCAGAATTGACCATGAAAACACTTCGCTATTAAATTTTGATGAAGAGGAATTACTTTGGAAACAAATTGAATTAGTTATTGATGAGACGGATATTGTTTTGATCTCAGATTATGCAAAAGGCGTTGTTACTGAAAATATTGCTATGCGTCTGATAACGACATCGGTATCTAAAAATAAATTTGTAATTGTTGATCCTAAAGGGAAGAATTATCAGAAATATAAATTTGCGACAATTCTGACACCAAATCAAAAAGAAGCCTTTGAAGCAACGGGTTTGGAAAATACAGAAGAAAACACCATTGATTCAGTCGGGAAACAATTATTAGAAAACTTATCTTTGGAAGGTTTAATAGTAACCAGAGGTGAGGATGGAATGACACTTTTTCAAAATCATAAAGAATCTCAAAATTTACCGGCATCGGCGAGAAATGTTTACGATGTAACAGGTGCCGGAGATACAGTAATTGCGACATTAACAGTAGCAATTGGTGCCGGAAGTGATTTTTTTACGGCAGCCAAATTAGCAAATTTAGCTGCCGGATTTGTGGTTGAAAAAGTTGGCACAACTGCCATAAAGGTAAGCGATCTTGCCTCTCTAATTTAAAGATATTGAAAGATTTTGTATTTGATGAAAACCAAAATAGTATATATAGAGAGAAAATTTTTGGAATTCGTGAGTATTGAAAAAGTTTTCAGGCAAATTGCAGAAAGTTTATCTGTTGAAAAATTTCAATACACTTTCGAGCAATTAAAATTTGGTAATAATTTATCAGGTCTGATCAAAAATTTAGTTTCATATAGTAAACCGTCTGCCGATATTTATCATATAACAGGACACATACATTATCTGGCATTAAAATTTCCAAAAGAAAGAACTGTTTTGACAATTCATGATTTAGGTTTTTTGCATAACAGAAAAGGATTAAGAAGATATTTTTTGAAAAAAATACTTTTGGATCTGCCTGTTAGGAAACTGAAATATATTACGGTAATTTCTAAAGCAACAAAAGATGAAATTATTTTTTATACGAATTGCGATGTCAATAAAATTCGTATAATTGAAAATCCACTGTTTTCAAATTTTGGAAAAAAAAGAAAATCCAGGAAAAAAGAATTCAACAAAAATTGTCCGACGATATTGCAAATCGGAACATCACCGAATAAAAATGTTACGAGATTGATAGAAGCAGTCAAAGATATTAAATGTAAATTGAACATTGTTGGCAGGTTAGATGATGAACAGAAAGATTTATTAAAAAAGTTTGATGTAAATTTTGAAAACAGTTTTGATTTAAATGATGACGAAATGCTGGATAAATATGAAAAAGCAGATATAGTTGCATTTTGTTCAACTTATGAAGGTTTTGGTCTTCCGATCATTGAAGCTCAAGCAACCTCAACACCGATTATAAGTAGTAATATAAGTCCATTAAAAGAAGTCGCCGGAAATGGTGCATTATTAGTAGATCCAAAAAGTTCGGAGGAAATGCACAGAGGAATATTAAGAATTATTGAAGACGTAAATTATCGTGCAGATTTGGTGAATAAAGGTTTAGAAAATATTAAACGCTTTGATTCAAAAAAAATTGCCGAACAATATGAAAAGCTATACCAAGAAATCCTCTTAAATCTGTAAAAATATAATTATTTCTAAATGCTAAAGAAAGATCTAAAGAAAAAAAAACCAGTCATATTGATATTTGCAGACTATTATTTACCGGGATATAAAAGCGGTGGCGGAATGCGAACTATTGTTAATATGGTTGACCGTTTGAAAGATTCTTATGACTTTCGGATCGTTACAAGAGATCACGACGGAAAACCTGTTAACGAAAAATATACAGATGTTAAGATCAACGATTGGAATGACGTGCGTGGTGCGAAAGTATTTTATTTATCGAGCGGATTGTCAAAGTTTTCAAAAATACGTGAATTGATCCTGCAAGTAAAACCTGATTCTATATATCTAAACAGCTTTTTTGCGGATATAGGGATTTTTGCTGTTCTTTTAAGGAAATTAAAATTAGTTCCATATACAAATATTATTTTAGCTCCGTGTGGTGAACTTTCAGCCGGAGCTTTAAGTTTTAGCTCAGGCAAAAAGAATTTTTATAAAAATCTTACACAACTGGCAAGATTATATAAAGACATAATCTGGAAAGCATCAACCGAACTTGAAAAAGAAGAAATAAAACTACTTAAACCCAAAAAGGCAAAATATATTATCGCACCAGATATGCCACCAAAGCATATTTATGAAAATTATAATCAAAATCTCAAACCGGAAAAAAATATCGGTGAAGTAAAAATGGTTTTTCTTTCAAGAATAAACCGTAAGAAAAATCTAAAGTGGTTGTTTGAAAATTTAACGGAAATCAACGGAGAATTGATAATTGATATATACGGACCTTTGGAGGACATAGATCATTGGAATAAATGCTTGCCGATAATTGAGAAACTTCCGACGAACATCAAAGTTAATATAAAGGGATCAATACCACACGATGAAGTTTTGGATGTTTTATTAAAATACCATTTTTTTATTATGCCGACTTTAGGAGAGAATTTTGGTCATATATTCCTTGAAGCAATGGCAAGTGGTTGCCCTTTAATAATCAGTAACAAAACACCTTGGAGGGATTTAGAGTCAAAATCTATCGGTTGGGATTTGCCTTTGGAAAATGCTAAGATTTGGAACGATTTAATCAATCAATGTATTTTAATGGATCAAACTGAATATAAAAATCTTTCAGCAAATTCCAGACAATTTATTGTTGAATGGTTGAGTAATGAAGAAATCGAAAAAAATACGATCAAGGTTTTGGAAGCCGGTATAGATTCAAAAAGGAATGAATTGTAAATAGAAGTATAGAATAATTTAATATCTTAAAGTAGATTCTAAATGTCGAAACTTAGACATTTAATGTATAACTTAATGAAAGTTTTAATATTAGGCGGAAACGGAATGCTTGGACATAAATTGATACAAGTATTTAGAAATAAATTTGAAGTCTGGTCAACACTCAGAAAAAAAGTTTCCGATTTTTCCGATTTGAATATATTTGATAAAAATAACACTTTTGAAAATATAGATGCTCAAGACTTTGAAGCCGTCTCAAGTGTAATAAAAGAATTAAAACCGAATATTGTGATAAATGCCGTCGGGGTAATAAAGCAAAAATCTGATTCTAAAGATGTTATCAAAACACTCGAAATAAATTCGATTTTTCCGCACAAAGTCGCTCAGGTTACACAAAGCATCGGAGCCAAATTTATAACCTTCAGTACTGATTGCGTATTTGATGGAAATGACGGAAATTATACGGAAAATGATATATCTAACGCGACGGATTTATATGGACGCAGTAAATATCTGGGGGAAGTTTCCGAAGAAAATTGTCTGACATTAAGGACATCTATAATCGGCAGGGAAATTCAAACTTCAAATAGTTTAATCGAATGGTTTTTAGGCAATAAAGGCGAAAAGGTGTTCGGTTTTACAAATGCCATTTATACAGGGTTTCCAACAATTGTGATTTCCGAAATTCTTGCTGATATAATTGAAAAACATCAAACATTACAAGGAATTTATCATCTTTCAAGCGATCCTATTAATAAATATGATCTATTAAATCTTGTAAAATCAAAACTTGATTTAGATATTGAAATTGAACCGTGTTCGGACTTTCATATTGACCGAAGTTTGAATTCAAAGAAAATCAGAGACGAAATAAATTTTGTTCCGCAAACATGGAATGAAATGATCGAAAGTATGTTAAGTGAAACTGCCTTTTACGATAAATTGAAAGCAAATTTATCGTTAAACTAAAGCAAATCAATAATTTATGAAAATAATGACAATCTTTGGGACTCGACCTGAGATAATCAGGTTGAGTCTTATTATTAAAACCCTCGATGAAAATTGTGAACAAATAACCGTTCACACCGGACAAAATTTTGATGAAAGTCTCAGTGATATATTTCTACGTGATTTGGAAGTTAGAACACCCGATATACATTTTGGTATCAAATCAAAAACTTTCGGTCAACAGATCGGTCAGATTTTGGAGAAAACCGAAGAGGTTTTAGACCTGCATAAACCCGATAAAGTTTTGATTCTAGGTGATACAAATAGTGCTTTATCGGCAATAATAGCCGCACGCAAAGGAATTCCTGTATTTCATATGGAAGCCGGAAATCGCTGTTTCGACAATCGAGTGCCGGAAGAGGTTAATCGTCGTATAATTGATCATTCAAGTGCGATTCTTATGCCTTACACAGAACGCAGTAAGGAAA
>JBGTHN010000438.1:0-5419 GCA_041746235.1 Pyrinomonadaceae bacterium
CGTAACGCCGGGAATCGGACCAAGTTTTGCAACGAATGATGACCAAAAGCGTGTAATGACACCAAAGGAAGCGATTGAAAACGGCTCGGATTATATGGTTATCGGCAGACCGATCCTGCAAGCCGAAGACAAAATAAAAGCAGTTCATCAAATTTTAGAAGAACTTTAATTAACAGAGATTTTTAATGAAGAGAGAAGAAAAGATTTTAACCCTCAATTTCAATATGAAACAATACCGTAATTTAAAATTGCTTTTTATTTTCCTTTCTGCGGCTCTGTTTTTAAGTAGCTCAATTATTCTTTTGACGACTTCCGCACAAACAAAATCACCATATCAGATTGGCGAAAGATTAACTTACAACATTTCATTTGAAAAGTTTGAAAATGCTGCTTATGCGGAAATTTATACTGTTTCAAAAGGAAAACTTGACGGAAAAGATGCGGTTGAATTATCTGCGAAAATCAAATCTGACGGTCTGGTAAGTGCCGCTTTTTATCTGATTGATGAAGCCCGTTCAACATTTATTTCCGAACAGACGGGATTGCCGCTTTATATCCGTAATTTGTCGAAAACAAGCGGTTTGCCAAAAGAACACATCTCAAATTTTCTGACTTCGCCAACGACAAATTATGATTTACTTTCTTTAATTTATAAAGTTAGAATTTCGGGCGGTGCGGGAAGTTTTTCAGTGCAGGAAAACGAAAAAACTTACAACTTTGATTTTGCCGCGACGGGCGGAGAAGTTGTAAAAACCGACGCAGGCGAATTTGAAACAACTATCTCAACTGTTCAAAGTACATATTTAACGGAATTAGGAATCACAAATTTTCGTATTAATTTTACAAATGATGAAAGTAAAACCCCTGTATTAATTAGACTTAAAACCGAAAAGGGAAGTTTCAATGCAAAGATCGCCAGTATTCAAAACCTTAAACCAGAAGTTGAAACTACGACATCTCCAATCGTTACACCGACTGTAATTAAAACCATTACACCGACACCGACTCCAACTCCTCAGCCATATATTGATAACGAAAAATTATCCGAAGAACTACCTTTTGTTTTAGGCGAAACTTTGGAATACCGAGTAACAAAAGATAATCAATTTGCCGGTAAAGTCGTCCTTCAAGTTGCTGAACGCAAAGAGTTTGATCAAGAAGACAGTTTAAAACTTGTTGTCGGAATGTCCGAACTCGGACAAAATAACCAGATTTTTAATATTCAAGACAGCATTGAAGCACAAGTTGATCCAAACACACTTGCACCGAGACAAACACAGATAAATATAAAAGGTTCATTTAATTTGTTTAATCAGATTGCAAATTTTAATCAAGAACTTGGAATTATTAATACAAACAGCGGAAATCAAATTAATGTTCCGGTTGGAACTCACAGCCCATTATCGCTCGCTTATGCGATCAGGTCTTTTAATCTTAAACCAAGTTTGGATCCGGAAAATCCTGTGAATGACACTCGCGTAGCATTGTTTTTGGGTTCGCAAGCATATGTTTTAACGCTTCGCCCGTCAGATCCGTCAATCATAACTATCGAAGGTAAAAAAGTTTCGGCACAGATGATTACTATTCGAACCGATGACAAAGCATTTGAACAACTAAATGTGCGTTTATGGTTAAGTAATGACAAACAACGCTTACCTTTAAGATTCAATATCGGTAGTTATCAGGCAGATTTGATTTCGACGAAATTTATTCCGCCGAAGTAATGCAAAACCGATTCTAAAAACACTTTCATCAAACAATTTTTTCCGGTCATTTATATTAACCAATCTTCTAAAACAAAATAAATAAGTTTATTGAAATTGAAATCTATTTTCAATTAGGCTAAAATTTTCCTGTTATCTAAATTATATTTGAAAGTAAAAGTCGGACTGTAAAAAATTAAACAATAGATTATTAATACAACAAATCTGACAAATCAAAAATTATGACATTGGCAAATTTAGAAATCGGTGCTGTGGCAAAAGTCAAAAATGTCGCGGGAGATAGTGCAATTTCCAAGCGTTTAATGGAAATGGGAATTGTGCCGGGCATTGCAATTAAAGTAATAAAAACCGCTCCATTTGGCGATCCAATTGAAATTCGTGTGCGTGGATACAATCTTGCTATGCGTCGTAATGAAGCCGAAGCGATCGAGATTAGCGAATAATGCGGAGAATATTTAACAAAAAAGTTTGAAAGAATTAAATACAAAAACTATCGAAAATCCGCAAACTGCAAATCGCGATCATCAAATGATTATTGCCTTGGCTGGAAACCCCAACGCAGGTAAAACGACACTTTTTAATGCCCTCACAGGTATGCGTCAAAAAGTCGCAAATTATTCGGGTGTTACGGTCGAACGCAAAGAAGGAAACTGGAAAGTTGAAGATAAAAACTTTAGACTCATAGACTTACCGGGACTTTACAGCCTTGATGCAACATCACTTGACGAACAAATTGCTCGTGAAGTTTTGATGGGAAAACTTAGCGATGTTCCAAAACCATCTGCGATCATTGCTGTAGTAGATGCGACAAATTTAGAACGTAATCTATATCTTGTAACTCAACTGCTTGAATATGGAATACCCGTTGTCATAGCTTTGACGATGGTTGATCTTGCCGAAAAACAAAACCTCGAAATAGATACAGATAAATTATCAAAATTGCTCAGAATCCCTGTAATTGCGGTAACGGCAAAAAATAAAAACGGAATTGCTGAATTAACCAAAGCAGTTTACGAAACGGCAACAAGTAATGAAAAACCTGATATAAGTTGGCGTTCAAGCGGTAATGAATTTCCCGAAACAGTTGAAGAAGATATACATTTAAGTCTTTCAGATAATGCCGCCGCCAATAAATTAATTTTTGCACGTTACAATTTTATTTCAGAAGTTTACCAGGAATCAGTCAATCCTGTTGATGAAGAAGAGGCGAATTTTTCCGAAAAAATTGATCGGGTTTTAACGCATAAATTTTTTGGACTTATCATCTTAATTGCAATTCTTCTGATTGTATTTCAAACGATTTTTACGTGGGCGGCTTTGCCGATGGATTTATTAGACGCTGGATTTGGAGCGTTTGGTGAATTTGTCGGAAACCAAATGCCTGATGGGATTGTAAAAGATTTAGTTGTTGATGGAATCATTGCCGGAGTTGGCGGAATTCTAATATTTTTGCCACAGATTTTGCTGCTATTTCTGTTTATTTCGATTCTCGAAGACACGGGATATATGGCTCGTGCGGCATTTCTTCTTGATAAATTGATGTCAAAAGTCGGTTTGCACGGCAAAGCGTTTTTGCCTTTAATGTCGAGTTTTGCCTGTGCGATTCCGGGAATTATGGCAACAAGGACGATCGAAAACAGTCGTGATAGATTGGCAACAATTTTGATAGCACCGTTTATGAGTTGTTCGGCACGACTTCCTGTTTATGCTTTGATGATCGCCGCGTTTTTTGCAGGTCAGACAGTTTTCGGATTCATTTCGCTCGGTGCGGTTTTAATGTTGGCGATGTATTCTCTCGGAATTATTGTTGCCATAATTGTTGCTTTCATTTTGAAAAAAACAATTCTAAAATCGCCGCCGCCACCATTCGTAATGGAACTTCCGCCATATCGTCTGCCGAATTTTAGAACCGTTATGCAAAATATGTTCACCCGTGCGTGGCTTTTTATCAAACGTGCGGGAACTGTAATTTTGGCAATCTCGATAATCCTTTGGGCTTTGATGTATTTTCCAAGAAGCGGGGAACAGTCAGCAGTTAGCAGTGAGCAGTTAGCAGTAAAGAATCAACCGAATGAACAAATTACCAAAGACCAAAAAACAAAGACCGAAGACCAAACTGTAACAAATCAATTGGAAAATAGTTATGCGGGATTGCTCGGAAGAACAATTGAGCCGGTCATATCTCCACTTGGTTTTGATTGGAAAATTGGTGTTGCAATTATCGCAAGTTTTGCCGCAAGAGAAGTTTTGGTTTCGACATTGAGCATAATTTACAATGTCGGACCGGACGAAAATGAAGAATCACCAACTTTGATAAACGCCATCCGCAACGCCAAAAAATCCGATGGAACAAAAGTTTGGACACCACTTACAGCTTTGTCTTTGATGGTGTTTTTTGTTCTTGCAATGCAATGTATGTCAACGCTTGCAGTCGTTCGACGCGAAACTAATTCGTGGGCTTGGGTGATTTTTATGTTTGGTTATATGACTGTTATCGCTTATGTTGCATCGCTTGTAACATATCAAGGCGGAAGATTTTTTGGGTTTAACTGATGAATATTCAATTAATAATAGTTTTTGTAATTATCGCATTTGCGGCAGGATATTTTGGATTGAATATCTGGCGTAAATCAAAATCTTTCACAAAAAAAGAAGGTTGTGGAAGCAATTGCGGTTGTGATTCAAAGTTAAAATAATTTTGAAATCTTATTTGGGAATTTTCCAGTATTTTGTAACGAAAACACTCACAAAAGTCGAAGCTAAAGTGGCAGCAAACCCAATTCATCCAACTGTATTGCTGACAATACCAACCCATGAACCAACTATTAAAGCGGTTCCTCCCCACCATGTAATGCAAATTGCCTGACTGAATCTTTTGGCATTATTGCTGTCCCCAATCATCACTTTTTGTTCATCTTGTGGGATTATATCTTCAGATTCACTATTTTGAATATTCATGGACTAGACATTACTAAATATTGTGATTTTAGTAAAGATATGTTGTTATTGCTAATGATAATCATTTTAATATTCTCATTAAAATTTATTCTATTCTTGACCTAATTACATCTTTGCAATACCTTATTTCAATAGCTTAAATCAAACTATTTCAAATACAATTTATAAATGACAAATCGAATACACCGAGAAATTATCGGCGGACATCTTCTTGTAATCGGCGGTGCTGAAGATAAATACAATGAACGTCGTATATTAAAGAAATTTATTTCTTTGGCAGGCGGTGAAAATGCGGAAATTCTTATTATTCCTGTTGCTTCGGATTATCCTGAGTTTGCTGCGGATGTTTATTCACAAGCATTTCGGCATTTGGGTGTGCAGAATCCAAGAATCTTGCGGGCGACTTCGCGGCAAGATGTTTTTAATGCAAATGCCGATGAATTGCTCGAAGGAATTACAGGTGTAATTATGACCGGCGGAGATCAGATGCGTCTGACATCTGTTATGGGCGGAACTGAATTCTCGCAAAAACTACGGGAAAAAGTTCGTGAAACGGATTTGGTAATTGCCGGAACAAGTGCAGGTGCGGCGAGTATGAGTACTTCGATGATCGTTCGCGGCGAATCAACTCCGCATCCGCATAAAAATTCCGTCAGACTTTCGCCCGGACTCGGGTTTGTAAAAAACCTGATCATTGACCAGCATTTTACCGAACGCGGGCGAATGAGCCGTCTGAT
>JBGTHN010000439.1:0-3615 GCA_041746235.1 Pyrinomonadaceae bacterium
TAATATGCCTCCATCATTTTTTTCCATGTTTCAACCGGCAAACGAAATCTTTCGTCTTTTGTCCACGAAATCTGTCCGACCTGCAACATTCCATTAAATCCCGCATAAAAAATCGTTCCGCTAAATTGAAAAACGAGCGGAATTTCGCCGTCATCCAAAGCCGCAAAATATTTGGTTGCACCGATGTTGAAATCAAAGGAACAATGCACGGGCAAATCGGCGATGATGCTTTCGGTAAAACCCGGAATTGTCGTGTTTGTGTGTGTCCAAAGCATCGTTCGCAATGTCTGACTCCAACGCTCTGGTTCATCAAACAGATCACGCAGTCGTTTTTGTTCGTCCTTGTTATAACGCCTTCGGACTGATTCGATCTGAATCTGACATTGCAAAACAATGGTATGAATCGGCTGTTCAGGTTTCGGATTGCTAACCTTTATTTTAAACGCGATCTGCGGATCCGCCGCATATAACAGAGGTTCAGCATCTATAATTTCAAAATTTAAATCAGGCATAATTAAAAAAGTAAAAAGTAAAAAGTAAAAAGTAAAAAACATCATAAGCTGGTATTTATTTACTTCTTAAAACTTTTTCTCTTATCTGAGTTGTAAGCAAAAAATATAATGCAATTTAGATAAACAATCTTTTTTACTTTTTACTTTTTACTTTTTTTCAATAACTCTTGCGTGTTTATTTAACTCTTCAAAAAATTTCGTGATCTGTTCCCACACTTCTTTTCCACCACCGAGTCCTTGCCAGTATGCACGAATCAAACCCGTCAATTCGTAACATTTATCAATCGGTGCAATATAATGTTGGCAATCACCTTTGACAACCCGATTGACGAGCAAGGCTTCCGTATCAACTTCCAAATCTTTTAGAATCGGATTTGCTTCCGTAATATCTTCCCAAGCCTCAAGCGGTAAAAGCGATTCGGTCGGTCCTGCCGGACTCGGATAAAATGCCACAACTTTTTTCGCCGAACTGCTGTAAAAAAAGAAAGCCATATTTATCGGAATCAAAAGATTTTCCCATTGTGCATTTGATAAATTAAAGTCTTTTAGAAAACGGCTCTGGCGGGGAACTCGGCGATATTTTCCGTCGCCGCTTGAAAACAAAATCGAACAAGCATCACAAGAACAGGCGATTTCCCGACTGACCGGATCAATCAAGTGCTGATGGATGTGTCCAAGTTCCATACTGCACAATTCACATTTTTCCACTTCCTTACGCTCTCGTACGAAACTGCGTAATTTTGTAAATGAATTTTTGCGTTGCGATATATACATAAAGGCAAATTTCAGATTTCAGATTTCAGATTCAAGACAGATTTCCAAATTTCAAATAAATACAAATATTTAATTTCAAATTTCGTATTATAATTCAATTTCTTCATTTGAAATTAGAAATTTGAAATCTGAAATTTGTCTTCTAAGGTAGAGCGATTTTTGCTTGTCCTTGTTCAATTAAAAGCGGAAATGGTTCGAGATATAAATTCGGTTTATCCAAACCTCGTCCGGCACGCATCACATCAAAACTTCCCTGACAAGACGCACAGGTTAGAGCCGATTTTTTCATCGAAGAATTTTGCATCGAGTTTCCGCATTCGGGACAAGTATCGTTGTAAGCGTAAAATGTTTCACCGATTCGGCAGAATGTAATTGGACGTTTTGAAACTTCAATTGATGTTACCGCACCGTCCGCAAGCGAAATTAATCCGTTTACTTCTTTCCAACCTTCATCTTTTATTACGCTATTTTTGATTGATGAATCTATTTGAACGAATTGCGAAAGTTTCTTTTCTTCAACAACTCCTTCAACTTGAAGCCCTGCAATGTCTGGTGCGAATTCATATATCGCTTCTTCGATCGCTAATTTTAAGGTCATCGCCGATGAAGCACATCCGTCGCAACTTCCTTGCAGTTTCAAACGAACAAATCCATCGGTTATGCCAACCAATTCGACATTTCCTTTGTGCGATTGTAGATACGGACGAACTTTATCTAATGCTTTCATCACTCTTGAATCAATATCGAGCGGATGAAGTCCGTATAAAAGCAAGAGGCTTTCCGCCAGATCATCTTCGGCGATCTTGTCAATAATTTCGCCGCCATTCGGACTGTTCTCAAAAGCAATACTCATAATGCGTTCGATGCCGGTTGCATTTAAATCCATTAAACATTGCATCAATTCAATTGCACTCTTGCGAACATTTGGATCAGCCGATGCTTCAATCGTATTGACCAAACTTTCGATTCTTTCAAGATTTTGTTTAAATTCTTTTTTATCGGACATATATTTTAGATACCAAATTTCAAAGATAAAAAAACAGATCACACGGAATAGCTGACATTATATCAAATTCTAAATTATGCTATCCGCGTAATCTGTTTTTGTTCCTCCCCAGAAATTAACCGTGTTGGACACCGAACATTGGCGAATGATGTTGTTCGATGATTTTTCCTTCGCCGTGATACATATGAACACCGCAAGGCAGACACGGATCGAAACTTCTAACGGCACGCATAATGTCTATGCCTTTGAATTTATCGGGACCGTTTTCCTCAAAGATCGGTGTGTTTTGCACAGCATCTTCATAAGGTCCGGGTGTTCCGTGAACGTCTCTCGGATTTGCATTCCAAGGTGTCGGTGGATATGGATGATAATTGGCGATCTTGCCATCACGTATAACCATATGATGCGAAAGAACTCCGCGAACTGCTTCGTGGAAACCGCAACTGATGGCTTCATCTGGAACTTCAAAAGGTGTCCATGTTTCGGTATTTCCGGCGTGTAGTTCTTCCAGTGCTTTTTCGCAGAAATACAAAGCACAAGACGCTGCATAAGCCTGAAAATATGTTCTTGCACGGTCACGTTCGATTGCATTTGACCATTTCGGAACTTTCCATTCATATTCAACATCGCCTTTCGTAGCCGATTTTGGTAAGTAAATCTTGACGCTGTTACCCGTAGATTTGACGTAACCGATGTCAACGATTCCGGCTAGTGCCGTTGCAAACAAACGTGCAAATGCTCCGCCGCCCGTGTCGAGAGCAAGATTTTTCTTGTCTCCTTGTTCACCTTCGTGATACCAACGCGGCGACATAACCCATGTGTAATTGTTATTGAAATCACGTTTTTGCGGTTTCGGAATTGTCGTTTGATTCCAGGGATGATCTCGATGGATCGGATTTCCGAGCGGATCTTCTTTTACGAATGTTTCGGAATTTTCCCAACTTTCGTAATAAGAACTGCCAAGCAAGATACGCATATTTACATTGATGTCCACAAGGTCGGTTGTAACGAGTTCGCCGTCAACAACAACGCCCGGTGTAACATACATTGCTTTGCCCCAATCAGACATATTTTCATATTTGTAATCGCAGATATCCGGATTATTAAACGATCCCCAACAACCGAGTAAAATGCGTCTGCGTCCAACTTCTTCATAACCCGGCAGGGCTTCATAGAAGAAATCAAATAGATCATCGTGCAGAGGCACAACTTTTTTCATAAATTCGACATAACGCATCAGACGAACCAGATAATCCGTAAACAATTGAACGGTTGGAACTGTTCCGACTCCGCCCGGATAAAGCGTCGAAGGATGAACGTGCT
>JBGTHN010000440.1:0-7754 GCA_041746235.1 Pyrinomonadaceae bacterium
ACTGACGAATCAACAGTTATGTCATCATCATCAATTTGTGCAAACGCAGAAATCGAGCCTAAAAACACAATTGAAACAAATATAAATAAACTAAAAAAACGCATAATAAAAATTCACATAATCAGACGCTTGAACACTAAAAAATGGTTGCACAGAGTTTGATTTAAAAATATCTTAACAACTTAAGACAGATAGGTTATAATATGCAAACGAGTAGTAAATGTATAAAGTCCTATATTGTTAATTTAAGAAATTGATGAATTTATTTCAATCTTAAATTTGATGTTTGTTATTACTTCAATAAATTGGAGATGAAAAAATGTTATATAAGCCTAATTATTGTTGTAATTGTGGCGAAAAGATTGAAAGAGTAGAATGGCATTTGTGGACAAATCGTAGATTTTGTTCATTATGCGAAACAGAATACCAATTGGATGATTGGTTAAAAAGAATCTTTCCCATAATTTTCTTCGTCTTTGGGATTTTCGGAATTGGAAGCTACTTTCAAAGTTCCGAAATTCCAATAGATGTTAAACAAAGCGAGAAACAAACTGCTATACAAAATGAAAGCGGCAGAAAATTCGCAAAACCGAAAACTTTGAAAAGTTCCGTCGAACCGAAAGATCAGATAGAAGAACCTTCGCATGAACACGGAACAAAAATGCAAGAAGAACCGTTAGAACCAAATGTAACTCAAGGTGAGGAATCACAACAGGTTGTAAAAGTCAGGAGTCGGCAAAAAAGTTCTAATGAAACGGTCTATTTTTGTGGTGCCGAAACAAAAAAAGGAACTCCTTGTTCACGAAAGGTAAAAGGAGGCGGAAGATGTTGGCAACACAAAGGACGAGAAGCAATGTTACCGACTAATGAATTATTAGCGGAACAAAACTGAGTTTTTAGCAAAAAGTAAAAAAAAAATAAAGATGAAACCTTTAGCTCCAAAAACAACGCTCCAGAATCGTTATCAAATTACACAATTAATAGGAAAAGGCGGAATGGGCGAAGTCTATTTGGCAATTGACCAGCGATTAGGTCATTCGGTCGCACTTAAACGCACAACAGTCGGCGATGATGTGATGCTGACGGATGCTTTTGAGAATGAAGCCAGAACGCTTGCCCAACTTCGGCACAATGTATTGCCGAAAGTAAGTGACCATTTCCTTGAAAATGACGAGCAGATCTTGGTGATGGATTATATTTCGGGCGAGGATTTATCGGAAAGATTAAAGGCGACGAATAAACCATTTCCGTTAAACTGGGTTTTATTCTGGGCTGACCAATTGCTGGAGGCTTTAACTTATTTACATACGCATAATCCGCCGATCATACACCGCGATATAAAACCGCAAAACTTAAAATTGACGGATGAAAACCACATCGTTTTGTTGGATTTCGGTTTATCAAAAAATACAATTGGTCAAACTCGCGTGACGACTTCGGGAAGTGTTGTCGGTTATACACCGCATTATGCTCCGATGGAACAAATTCGCGGAACGGGAACCAATGCAAAGAGTGATATTTTTTCATTATCAACAACGCTCTATCATCTTTTGTCGAATACTGTTCCACCTGATGCCTTGACCCGTGCAGATGCGATGCTTTCGGGAATGCCCGATCCATTGAGACCTCTGACCGAGTTAAATCCTGAAATGACGGACACGATTTCAGATGCGATTCTCAAAGGAATGGAAGTTAGTCAGGATAAGCGTTTTGAAAATGCCAGAGATATGCAGAAAACTCTGCGACGTGCATATAACGATATGCAAAAATCTATGTCGGCTGAAACGCTTGCTTTTAATGCAGGCAATGGTGGAATAAGTCAGTCAGATTTTAAAACGGAAGTGATCGAAGATTTAGATTCGCAAATCGCACAAACGCCGGTTCCGATCATTGCAGATGCGTCCGTTAATCAGTCTGATTTCGGGACAATTGAACAATTCCCGCCGGATGTAGATTATTCGGGAGAAAATACTGAGGTTATTGATTCATCTGTAATTCAAGATGCGGGAAATCCCGACAATCTGGATGCAACGGTTCAATTTACCGGACAAATTGCCGATTTTCCAAACGAAGATTCTGTCGGAATGAAAACCGAAGCTATTCCAACAGAGAATTTACCTGTAAATGAAGTGTCGGAAAATTTTGTTACAAAAGAAGAAATACCGGCGGAAATTCCATTTGATAATGATTTTAAGACCAGCGAAGATTTTTCAACCAATGAAGATTTTTCGTCCGAAAGTTTCAAAACAAGCGATGACATTAATCCCGAAGCAACAGTTCCTTTGATTTCATTGGATAATGAAATTGTTGAAAATGAGCAATATAATGAAAGGCTTGAAACTGCGGATGGTTCTAATTGGAATAAAGCAACAAGTGAAGTGAACGATAATCAAGCAACTTCCGCAACGGCTGGTTTTGGACTGACAGATAATTTTTCGCCGGAAAATACTGAAAATTTTATTAATGAAGAAACGAACGAAAATAATTATTCAGAGGCGAATTCAAATCCTGAAGTATTAGATTCCGGTGCCGTATCACAGGGAGAATCGGCTCAAATGCCACCTCCGCCACAGAAAAGTTCAGTTGGAAAATACATCGCAATTTTGGGCGGACTTGGTGCGGTTTTGTTTCTATTGCTCGGCACAGCAGTAGGGATTGGTTGGTATTATACAAACGGCGGATTTGGCGGCGAAAGTGGCAAATCGGCGAACACGGAAACAACTCCTGAGGTAACTCCAAGTGTGGAATCAAATCCCGAAGTAGTTGATACGAATGGCACAAATACGGAAGAACCGACAAATACTGAAACTGAGGGTGCAAATACTGAAACGACAGAATCAAATCCCGACAATACGGATGTTGCCACTACTGATGTTACTGAATCGTCTAAACCGACGGGTAGTAATCCAACAACAACAACTAAAACAACAAACAAAACTCAAACGACGACAAAACCGCCCGTAAAAAATACGACGAAACCGCCGGTCAAAAATACGACGAAACCGCCATCGGGTGACACTAAGAAAACGCAACCAACTACGCCGGAGAAGAAAAAGAAAAATGCGGGAGTTTTATAAAAGAGTTTGGAGATATAAATATGAGTAAAAAAATTATAATAAGATTTTTTACATTGATTTTGTTGTCAACTTTCGTTTTAGGTTTCTCGACCGAAACTTATTCGCAAAGTAAGCCTTCGAAAAAGGCTCGAAAATTAGCTCAAGTTGCCGATAAATTTTATAACCAAGGCAAATATTCCGATGCTGTTATTAAATATGCGGAAGCCTTGAGTATTTCACCTTATTTTCCTGAGGCACGGTTTTTTAAAGGCAATTCGCATTATAAACAAGGGCAATTTGACTTGGCTATAAACGAACTAAATTTGGCTTTGGAGCAAGGCAGTGATCCGTTAAAGGTTTATACGATACGAATGGAATCTTATGCCGCCACAGGAAATGTTCAATCTGCTATAGCGGACGCTAAAAAAGTTGTTGAATTAGAACCGAGAAATTCTTATTACAATGCCTTTTTGGGCAAAATGTATCTTGCGAATCAAGCATATAGCGACAGCATAAATTATTTCGAAAGATCTATCGAACAAGGTTCCCGCGATCCGAATGATCTGTATTTTTTGGCGGTTGCATATAATGGTGTGGGAAATTATGAAAAACAGGGAATTTCCGCAGATGCAGCATTAAAGAGAGGAACTCAATATTCGGGAAATGCGTGGTATTTGCTCGCCGATGCTTTGCTGAGAGAAAGAAAATATCAAAATGCCGCCCAAGCATTTGAGAATGCCATAAATGCTTATGAAAGAGATATAAGTTTAAACCGTGCAAATGCGGATACTGAAAACTTTTTATATCTATCATTTGTAGGTTTATCGGATATGTATCGCAATTTGAATCGCTTTGAAGATGCAATAAAAATATCTAAAAGAGGTTTGAGTTTGCGTCCAAATGATGGAAGTCTGCATATCAGTTTAACCTGGTATTATAGTCTTGCAGGTCAGCACGATCTGGCAATAACCGCCGGGAAAAAAGCGGTTTTACTAGCTTCAAATCAATATATGGCTTATACAAATTTATGTCGTGCATATAACGATGAAGCTGAGTTTCTCTACAGCAAGGAAGCTATTCAGTTGGCAAATAAATCATTTAATAATGCGATAAATGAATGTAAAAAAGCTCTCAATTTAGAACCGAATGACGGCGAGACAAATTATTATTTGGGACGTGCTTATTTTTATCTCGATAATGAAAAAGTTTCTAAAAGTTATTACGAAAAATCGGTTGATGGGTTATTGAAATTTACGGTAAACAACCCCGAATATTCGGATGGATACTATTTGTTAGGCAACGCATATTTTGCAACCGGACAAAACAAAAAAGCTATCAATGCTTATGAAAAATGTCTGGAAATTTCACCGCGTTTTGCCAGAGTCAGATACAATTTAGGTTATGTTTATCTACAAGAAAAAAATAGCACCGAAGCACGTCGGCAATATGGCATTTTGAAAGAACTTGACTCAAAATTGGCGAAGCGTTTGTTAGACCAAATCGAAGGGAAGTAAAAAAGTAAAAAGTAAAAAGTAGAAAGTAAAAAAGTTCATATCCTTGATTCCAAAATGGTAATTTTATTTAAATACAATTGCCGTTTTGGAATTTTTTTTGTTTAATTCATTTATGAATTTTGCAAAGCCCGATAATTTTAGTTTCAGACACACGATTTACAGTCACGGTTGGAGCGAACTTTTGCCGTTTGAAATTGATGAAGAAAAATGGCATTTATCTTATGTTTTTGACGATGAAAAGTTTCAAATACCAATTTCCGTAACGATCAGTGCGAACGAAAAAAATATAAATCTTAAATTTTCAAATGAGAATGTAAGCCAGAGCGAAAAAAAGATTGTCAAAGAAAAGGTCAAACATATTCTTCGGCTTGATGAAGATTTCACTCAATTTTACAAACTGACAAGCAAAAATAAAGAATTCAAATGGATCGCAAAAAACAATATCGGAAGATTGATGCGTTCGCCGACGGTTTTTGAAGATTTGGTAAAAACTATTTGCACGACGAATTGTTCTTGGGGATTGACCAAAAATATGGTTTCAAATCTGGTTAATAAACTTGGCGAAAAAACGATCGAAGGTAAAGGTGCATTTCCAAAACCGGAAGCATTGGCAAAAATGGACGAAAAATTTTATCGTGAAGAAATTCGTGCGGGTTATCGTTCGCCGTATTTTGTCGAACTAGCCGAATCGGTCGCCAGCGAAAAAATTGATCCGGAAACTTGGTTGAATTCAGAACTGCCGACCAATGAATTAAAAAAAGAAATGAAAAAGATAAAAGGAGTCGGCGATTATGCGGCAGAAAATTTGTTAAAACTTGTCGGACGTTACGACGGACACGCACTTGATTCATTTTTAAGATCAGAGTTTTGTAAAAAGCATAACAACGGAATTAGTTGCGACGATAAAGAGATCAAAGAGTTTTATAACGAATTCGGCGAGTTTTGCGGACTGGCAATTTGGTTTGATATGACTAAAAGATGGTTTGACTAAAATCTACATTTTCTCCCTAGACGTAATCTACAAACTCTTTTTGCATAATAACTTACAAGAATACATAATTAATAAAAAAGCAAAAATTTCTTCGACTTTTTACGCTTTCACTGCGTCTGAAATACTGAGTGTGAAAAATGCTCAGATGTTTATTGAAAGCAATTATAAATTTAAGGAGAAAATGAAAATGAAAAATAGTTTAGTAAAATTAGCAATCGGAAGTTTTGCAGTTTTGATGGTTTTGGTTTTAGCGGATTTGAGTTATGCACAGCCACGCAAAGCACGCGGTAAGGTTTATACAAAAGCCGAAGTTGAACAGGTAATAAAGCGGGTTGAAACAAGAACCGATAATTTCGTAGATAATTTTGACGAATCGCTTGATGACAGCAATCTGGACGGCACGGAACGCGAAGATGATTTGATGGACAAAGTTCGCAGGTTGGAAAATGAAACCGACGATCTCAAAAATCAATTTGATAGAAGTGATGGTTGGGTTGAAAACAAACCGCAAGTCCGCAAAGTTTTAAATTTAGCAACGGATATTGATAAAGTTGTCAAACGACGCAAACTTGGCAAAGAAACTGAAAGCAATTGGGCGAGATTGAAATATGAATTAAATACTCTGGCAAAAATCTATAAATTACCAACAGTTGGTTCAAGTTCATATAAATAAGCAACGAAATGTAACTTTATTGCAAAAAAGGGCATCCAAATATTTTTGATGGATGCCCAATTTTATTTGGTTAGAAGACTTTTGTAGATTTAGCGAGAAAAATTACTCACCAAAAATTAACATTTTTCGGCAAAATGTTATTATAGATTCGACATATTTTCAGGAGTTAAAAAAATGTTGGAAACCGGAAAAATTTTACAGGAAAGATACCGGATTGAGAAGCAGATCGGTCAAGGCGGAATGGGTTCGGTTTATCTTGCGACGGATGAACGATTTAACAACACAGTGGCGATCAAAGAAACGCTTTTTACCGACGAAAATTATCTCAAGGCATTTCAGCGTGAGGCGAGGCTTTTAAATAGCTTAAAACACACAGCTTTGCCGAAGGTCAGCGATTACTTTGTAGTCGAAGGAGAAGGTCAATATATCGTCATGGAATATATTGGCGGCGAAGACCTTTTCGAAATGTTGGAACAAAGCGGCGAAGCGTTTCCGTTTGAAGATGTTTTGATCTGGGCGGAACAATTGCTTGATGCTCTCGAATATTTGCACGGACAGAATAATCCGATAATTCACCGCGATATAAAGCCGCAGAACTTAAAACTGACACAGCAAGGACAAGTTATTTTGCTTGATTTTGGTTTGGCAAAAGGAAATCCAACCGACGCAAGTCATCATACTGCCGCGAACAGCATTTTCGGTTATTCACGCAATTACGCCTCGCTCGAACAAATTCAAGGAACGGGAACTGATCCACGGAGCGACATATATTCGCTTGCCGCAACGCTTTATCATCTTGTGACGGGAAAACCACCAGCCGATGCTCTGACTCGTGTGATGTTAGTCTTAAACGATCAGGATGATCCGCTTCTTCCGGCTAATTTAATTCACGAACAAGTTCCCGAAGAATTTGCGGAAGCATTGACAGAAGCTATGTCATTAAACGCAAATCTGCGTCCGCAGTCTGCCACTGAAATGCGTGAATTGATTTCCAACAAACAGAAAACTTCGGTTTCAACCAGACCGAATACCTTTGCGAACAGAGCATCAGGAACAAATCTCCGCACACAAAATACAAAAGTTTTTGCCGATGGAGAAAATCCACGAAAAGATTCCAAACAATCGGATATAAAAACCGAAGTTTTACCGTCGAATGTAATTGGAAGTGATTCGATTAACACTCAAATTGCCAAACCGAGAACTTTGACCGACAAAGGAAATACAAGAAATTCGGGCGTAATTACGCAAAGCCAAACAAAACGTAAGCCGCTTTTTGCGATGGCGACAATCGGCATATTGTTATTGGTCGGCAGTGTTGCTTCGATGGTTTATTTATGGGATTCAGAATCAAATAATGCGGGTTTCGGCGATAATAAAATTATTGACGCAAACAACTCAATTACAAATATTGGTGTGGTTGAAGACACAAATTCAAATGTGAACTCAGATAATTCAAATTCCATATTTACATCTGTAGATAACGATGCGAATGAAGCAGCCTCCGAAGATGTTTCCGGCTC
>JBGTHN010000441.1:0-5105 GCA_041746235.1 Pyrinomonadaceae bacterium
TTGCGGAATATCATCAAGATAAACCGATTCACCGCGAACATGAGATTTTGAATCTACATTTTTCATTTTTTAGCTGATTCCCTCACTAAAAAGCTGGTATGCTTCAATCCATTCGTAACCATTCGGTAAAGGTTCGATAAACTTTAAGGAATCTATATTGATTTCAAAGGTTTCCCCGTCTTTTTCACAAATCGCCATTAATTCTTTTCCCTCTTCAAGTTCTTTAATAATCACTTTTTCGCCGATAACTTTTGCTTCAAAAGGACATTCAACTGCCTCTTCAACACAACACATCATTCCTGCTTTTGCCTCGTATTCGTCGTAGCAATCAACAGTTCCTTCTTCAATCAATTCTTCCAAAGTTTCAATAGGTGTAATAAACTTGCTCATAATTATTCTGTATTTTCATCTAAACAATTCGACAAAATGTGCCGTAAATAATTGTCGCAAAAGCAATCGTTTATATTCCTTTGTTCCGCGAACATCGGAGATTGGGCTGATCTCTGTTTGCAAGATTTCGTTGGCTTGCAAAATTGTTTCTTCTGTTATTTCTTTACCTTTCAAAAACTCAGAAGTTTCCCGCAAATAAAGCGGAATCGGCGAAACTCCGCCTGCCGCAATGTGTGCGTCAATAATTGAATTATTTTCTGTCGTTAAAGAAATCGCCGTGTTGACCGTGGCGATGTCCAAATATGTTCGTTTGCAGACCTTTTCAAAATTGAAATGGAACTCGCCGACGGGCTTTTTGAAACGGATCGTTTTAATCGTTTCATCTTCTGATTTTGCTAAATCTTTGTAGCCTAAATATAAATCTTTGAGCGGTAACTCACGGTCGCTATCAAAAATTATCGAAGCATCCAAAGCCAAAAACCAAACAGTCATATCGCCGATCGGTGAAGCGTTGATAAAATTCCCTGCGAGCGTTGCCATATTGCGAATTGGCGTTGAGGAAACTAATTTCAGATGCTTAAACAAATTTGGGAAAATGTCTTGCATTATCGGCGATTCAAGCAAATCGGTAACTGTTACAGAAGCACCGATTTCGATGAATTCGCCCGTCTCTTTAATTTGGCGTAAATCGTCATCATAAAAAACGTGAGCCGCATCGGCATAAACCATTTCATCGTGCTTTTGAACGTATAGATCAGTTCCGCCGCCAACGATTTTGGAGGGATGAAGGATGAAGGATGAAGGATGAATGTTAGTTTGTAAATTCGTTAAACGATCTTTGATGTCGGAAAAATATTCGGGAACAATGTTTTTTTCAATCGCTAAATCCAACCAATCCGGTTCAATACTATTTTCCGCTAACTGCTCACTGCCTACTGCTAACTGCTCACTAATCGAAGCAGAAGCTCGTTCAATAGATTTATACCCTGTGCAACGGCAGATGTTTCCGTCAATTGCGGAAACTGCCATTTCGTTTGTTTTTGGTGTTTTGTCAATACAGAAATTTGTCAAAGACATCACAAAACCGACGGTGCAGAAACCGCATTGTGTTCCCGATTCTTCAACCATTGCGTTTTGGACAGGCGTTAAATCTCCGTTGCTTGGATTGATTCCTTCGACCGTGACGATGTGTTTGCCGTTTGCGTTGGCAATCGGCATCAAGCAAGAGGTTTGTGTTCGATAATTTATTTCATCACCTTTTAATTCGCCAACAATAATTGTGCAAGCCCCGCAATCACCTTCACGACAACCGATCTTCGTTCCCTTCAAATTTTTACGGTAACGAACAAAATCCAAAACCGTCATACCTTTCGGCAGATCGGTTTCGATCGTTTGATTGTTTAAGATAAAAATGATCATAAGATTTTTTGCCACGAATAACACAAATAATTTTAACTTTTTATTCGTGATATTTGTGTTATTCGTGGCTAAATAAAATTAAAACTTCCGTATCAAGACCACACCGCCGATTATTAAAGCAATGCCCAATAAACGCTGAATGTTTACTTCTTTGACCGGAACGCCCAAAAATCCGTAATGGTCTAAAACTAAAGTTATGAGCATTTGTCCGGCGATGACCAAACTAAATGTTAAAGCGACTCCGAGTTTTGGCACAAGTATTATAGTTGAAGCGACAAAAAAAGCTCCGAGCAATCCGCCTGTCCACGAAATTATTGAAGCGTTTTTTATTGAAGCTAGATTGTTCAGCGGAATTCCAGTTGCCAAAATATACACAAACAAGGCGAGAGTTCCGATGACAAATGAAACAAATGCCGCCAAAATCGGACTTTTCACAACGCCCGCCAAATTGTTATTTATAGAGGCTTGCGTAGGCATCATCATTCCCGCGATTATTGCCAGAATGATAAAAAAATATGTGCTGAATGAAGTCATTTTTTTAGTTACAGAAAAAGTTGCAGAGTTACAGTAAGTTGCAGAGTTACAGGAAGTTGCAGAAAGTTACAGAGTTAGTGAATTTAAGCTGTTCTTAATTACTTCAATAGTTTTAATAGTTTCATAAATTCCTGCAACTCTGCAACTTTCTGCAACTCTGCAACTTTGCAACTTTCCTTTAATATTCGACCTTATCCGTCTTTTTTTCCCAATTCTCAAAAACTTTTATGGCTTCTTCACGCATAAAGTTGATGGCTTTTATTTTGCGTTCGTCAATTTCTCCGGCGATCTCGTCGTAAATAAATTGGTCGTCAAAACCGACTTTTGCGGCATCTTCGCGTGTGCAGGCGTAAAACATCTTATCCGGTCTCGCCCAATAGATCGCTCCGAGACACATCGGGCAAGGTTCGCAGGAAGTGTATAAAACGCAACCGACCAATTGAAAAGAATCCAACTTTTGGCACGCTTCTCTGATCGCCACAACTTCGGCGTGTGCGGTCGGATCGTTTGTTGAAGTTACCTGATTCCAGCCTTCGCCGATTATTTCGCCATCTTTTACAACAACCGCACCGAACGGTCCGCCGGCATTTCCGCTAACACCTTTTTGAGCGAGGTGAATCGCTCTTTGCATAAATTGTTCGTCTTTTTCTGTCATTTATTTTAGTTTATAAAAAGCAATATTTATAAATTTATCTTAACATTTTTATTCATCATTACGCTTTTTTCTGCCGCTGAGAGTTTCGTGTATGCGACTGCGAACTCGTCGTTTTCCAAACTCGTTGTAACTATATTTTTCAACTATGTCTTGCGGAGCAATATTGGTTGCAATTTCCCATGTAATATCCATTTCGGCATTGGTCGTGGCGGTCGCCATCAGCGATTCTTGCATCATCAAAATACTTCCGTAAAAAACAAATAACATTCCAACCAACCCGATCGGAATCGGAATCCACGCATAATGATTAAGCAGACCGACAACGCCGATCGTCAGACTCGTTAAAACAAACATTACTAACGAACAATAGAAAACAAACAGAGATTTCTGCAACATACGCGAGCGGGTTGTAACTTTATCAAGCAATTCAAAAACGACTTCGATTCGCCTCGTGTAAAGAGGAATCTCCGATTTGTCTTCCGTCGTCATCAGTTCATTTAGCCGTGCTTCCAATTCCCTCGAACGGTCAATTACCCGACCAAGCCGTGTCGAAGTTGTCAGCACAAGTGTTCCGCTTGCCGAAATAAGCAAAGCGGGCGTGATCATTGCCGTTAGAAATCCGATCGTTGAAGAAAGTTCTCCAATGTTCGTGTTTCCGAGATTTTGGAATATAATCAATAACATATAAATATTTAAGATTTAAGATTCAAGATTCAATGTTCTTAAATCTTGAATCTTGAATCTTGAATTATGAAAATCAAAGGAACTATAAAAGTTTTAGAACACGAAAGCAACATCTTGAAGGACAATCCGTTGGGCGATCCTTCGAAGCGTGAATTATATGTCTATTTACCGCCGGATTATGATGCCGAAAGCGATAAAAAATTTCCTGTTGTGTATTGCTTAACGGGTTTTACGGGACGCGGAAAAATGATGCTCAATGACTCGGCATTTTCGCCGAATTTGCCCGAACGTCTTGACCGACTCATCACCGAAGAACGCATCAAACCGTTCATCGTCGTGATGCCCGATTGCTTTACAAAATACGGCGGTTCGCAATATATCAATTCGAGTGCGACGGGAAATTATGAAGATTATTTAATTGATGAGATCGTCCCGTTCGTGGATGAAAATTTTCGCACGATCAATGACAGAAATTCCCGTGCTGTTACCGGAAAATCTTCGGGCGGTTACGGTGCAATGATTATGGCGATGCGACACGCTGATATTTTTGGCTTGGCGACAACGATTGCCGGAGATTGTTATTTTGAATTGTCCTATAAACCCGATTTTCGCAAGGCATTTAAGGCAATTAATGGCAATCCTTTGAATCTCATCGAAAAGTTTTACAACGAAGAAGCGAACAAAGGAAAATTCGATTTCGACGGCTTAAATATAATCGGAATGAGTTCCTGTTATTCGCCGAATGCGGAAAGCGTCTGGGGATTTGATATTCCGTTTGATTTGGAAACAGGCGAAATACGCGAAGATGTCTGGCAGAGATGGCTTGCACACGATCCGGTTTATCTTGTGGAAAAGGCTGTGGAAAACCTAAAATCCCTTAAACTATTTTTTATAGATGCCGGCACAAGCGATGAATTCGCCCTCGATCTCGGTGCAAGAATCTTGGTTGACCGTCTAAACAAACACGAAATCCCGCACAAACACGAAGAATTTGACGGCGGACATTTTAATATAAATTTCCGCTATAACCGCACCTTTGAATTGATCTCGGAAAACTTGGAGTTTGGAGAATCGTGAATAAATCAGTGAACGATGAACATTTATGAGTGAATGATGAAGATTTACGTGTGAACGATGAATATTTACTGCTGAACGATGAAGATTTACTGCTCAACGATGAAGATTCACTGCTGAACGACGATGTTTCACTGCTCAACGATGAAGATTCACTGCTGAACGACGATGTTTCACTGCTGAACGATAAAGATTTACGAGTAAACGATGAACATTTACGTGTGAACGATGAAGATTCACAAATATCTATTCAGATATTACGCGGTCAACTTCCGCATCCATTCTGCCCAAAAGCATAAACGCCATCATTTTGTAATCGGAAATAAATGACCAGAGCGGATATTGAAAA
>JBGTHN010000442.1:0-4830 GCA_041746235.1 Pyrinomonadaceae bacterium
TTTTTGAGAGTTCTTTGTTCCAATCTTTTTTTGCATCATTACGGACTTTCTCAAAATCCCAATGATTCAACTCCGCTTCCAAGTTTTTTCTCGCACCTTCGATGCTGACAGGGGAAATGGCGACTTTTAGGAGAATCTTATTATCTTTAGGATTTTTGAAATGTAATAAAACTTTGATATTTTCGCCTTTAGCTTTTAAGGCACGTTCACCACTTTCTGTTAACACATCATCATAAGTAATTCCGTGTGAATAGAAAGGTTCTGAAAATTCTGCTATGAAATAAACAATTTGATTTTTTGCCCAACTACTTGACCGACGAAAGCCTTCGATGCGATTTTTTCCTACAATCTTTAA
Organism: Pyrinomonadaceae bacterium; assembly: GCA_041746235.1. GTDB lineage: Bacteria > Acidobacteriota > Blastocatellia > Pyrinomonadales > Pyrinomonadaceae > Aridibacter. Next base: position 356 of record JBGTHN010000442.1, read on the forward strand.
TTCAGAGTCCAAAACTTTATCCCGCCAATTTAGATTTAGGTTTATGGTGAAATGCTTAGAATCTGGGAAAGTATAGCGATGAAATCCTACTCTTTTGGTTGTAGTTAATTCAGCTAAAATTCCACTATTCATTTTTACCGAATAATAACCTGCTGTTGCTATTTCATTATCATGAGAAAATGTCAGATTATTTTTCTCACCTGTTGGTGTTATCAAAATATCCGCATAATCGGGAATTCCCGTGCCACTCAGGTGAGTGTGCGAAAAGCCGTAAATTATCGAATCCGAATAATGATAACCGCTTGAACCGTCCCAATTATCAACTCTTGTATCAGGCGACAATTGCACGAATCCGAAGGGAACTGTCGCACCCGGAAATGTGTGTCCGTGTCCACCCGTGCCGATGAATGGATTGACGTATTTTGTGTAATCCGTTTGGGCGAAAACGCTTGAAGCAAGCAGGAAGATTATCAAAAGTATTTTATACATAATTTTCTACCGATTTTTATTGAATGCTGATGTTTTTAGTTTAATCCGCAAGTGCAATAAATACAAAATCTGTCTTTTTCCGCTCGTTTTCTGCACTGTCTTTGTAGAGGGCAAAAAAAATAAAAACAGAACAAGGAGGAACGATAATGAAATTATCGAAAATATTTAGTATTAGTTTAGTTATTTTAGCAGTTTACATCACATCTTTTTCAATGCCCTTTGCAAAAGTTCAAGGGGGAATGGATGGGGAAAATGCAGTCGCAGAAAAAAGACCATTTGATTTTCGTGATAAGTATTATGAAAACAATGGCGTGAATCAGGCTTTAATGGTCAATCGGCGAACGGGAGTAGATGGATATTCGGTTGTTGATTTTATTGATAGCGAAATTCACCGCAACGTCCGCATAATCGGCACTTCACCGGCTTATAATCAAGATGGAAAACCGATCTACTGGACTTTGTTAGGAGAATTATTCAAAGAGGGTTTTATGAACGGGAATATCGGCGAAGAGGCATTTGAGATCGCAAATCGTTATCCGATCTATACTTTTCCAAGTAGTACGCATAAAGATACAGACAGCCAAGCGGTTATAATTGATATAGGAAACTCATATTTTGAGAAAAATTCGCTCGGCTTGGGAGTTGTGGTTTTGGTTGAATATACAAAAAAAGCTCAATCAAAAGAAGCACAAGACGCACTTGCCAAACTAGCCGAACGAAACGGAATTACATTAGATGGAACACCGATGATTCACACAACAAACGAAATTGCGGATTTAACCCGCAGAGGTTTGATAACTCAAAGAATCAGAGGAATTGACGATAGACAACAACCGTCTTATGCAATTGCTAGAGTTCTGCGAGACCCGACAATGGGAGCAATTTCGCCTGACGCATTTTTGGAAATGGTCTTAAAAGATGACGGAAAACCGCTCGATGAGGAAAGAAGTTTTGTTGAAAATTTTGAATGTCTGCAAAAAACAGGCGTTTGGTGTGCAGAATAAAAGAAAGAATACGAGCAAAGGGTTGGTTACAGATGGCGGAAAACATTTTCGCCATCTTTTTTTATTCAATTCTTTTTAGCAAATCTGTCAATTCATCGGGCATTGGTTGTTCAAAATCCATTTTTTCTTTTGTAACGGGATGTATAAAAGAAAGTTTTTCAGCGTGCAGGAAAAAACGGTCTAGATTTTTGATCGCTTTGCGGAGTTGGGCATCGGGAATTTGTTTATCTCGTCCGCCGTTATAGGTTTCGTCACCAACGATCGGGTGGTTTATGTGTGATAAATGAACACGAATCTGATGAGTTCTGCCTGTTTTTATATCAACATCTAGTAGCGTAAAACTCTCAAATCTCGTGCGGACTTTGTAAACCGAAAGTGCATTGCGACCATTTTTATCAACCGCCATTTTGACACGATTTTTTCTGTCTCTGGCAATCGGTTCTTCGACCTTTCCCGTAAGTTTGCGGACAAATCCGTGAACCAATGCGATGTATGATTTTCGCACTTTTCTATCGTGAAATTGAGCCGATAATTTTTCGTGGGTGATCTCATTTTTCGCAACGACGATCAAGCCGGAAGTTTCTTTATCTAATCTGTGAACGATTCCAATTCGATTTGATTTTTTATCTTTTTCATCTTCAGAAACATCAAATTTGAAATGCCACGCAATCCCATTTGCAAGCGTTCCATTCGGAACTCCTGCACCGGGATGAACGACCATTCCGGCAGGTTTGTTGATAACTGCCAAGTATTCGTCTTCAAAAACAATCTCAATCGGAATGTCTTCGGGTTCAAAATTATCGCCGTCCTGTTCGGTTAACTCAACAGAGATCTCATCACCATCACGCAGTCTATAAGAAGATTTGATCGCACCGCCATTGACCAAAATATCACCTTCATCAACGAGTTTTTTCAGACGCGAACGCGACCAATCTTGAATTTTCTCAGACAGAAAAATATCAAGACGCATTCCAACGTCTTCGATGTCGGCTTTTAAGTTTTTTGTTTCAGTTTCTTTGTTCACTATAAAAATTTAACAGGGATTAAAGAGATAAACAGGGATTTTTAACAATTATTTATCCCATTTATCCTATTTATCCCTGTTTATATTAATTCTTAAATCTCTGTGTCTGTTGCGTTCTCTGTGCTTAAATCTTCGCTTGCATTTGCTTTTTTCATTCGCACAAATAAGAAAATCATCGCAGCGATTGCAACAACTAAACTTATCAGTTGCGAAGTTGAAAGTCCCGTCATTGTCGTAATACCAAACAAATCGCCACGCGGATCGTCACGGACAAATTCGATTGAAAAACGTATCAGACTGTAAATAAGTCCGTAAGCAATTAAGATTTGTCCGTCAAACTTTTTCTTGCGGTGCAGATAAATTAGAAATGCAAAAACGGCAAGCATTGCGAATGATTCGTAAAGTTGCGTCGGATGAAGAAACAGATCGCTTCCGTCAGATTTGAAAATTGGAACGCCCGTATTTGCGTGTCCTTGTTCGGTAAATTGCACGCCCCAAGGATAATGACATTCCGTTCCCCAACAACAACCTGCCGAAAAACAACCTTGACGACCAAAAAATTGTCCGAGTGCAACGCCGGGAGCAAAAGCATCACCGACTTTCCAAAAAGGCAATTTGTAAAAGCGTATAAGCAGAGCGAGTGTGATAAAACCACCGAGAAATCCGCCGAAATAAACTCCGCCTGAGCGTAGGAAATCAAGTGAGAAAATCTGGACATTTTCTTCCGTAAAAAACATTAGGATCTTTGAACCGAGAAGTCCGCCGATAATCGTCCATAAACCTAGATCGTAAATGCGTTCTTTCGGCAAACCGTCACGTTGGGCAAGTTTTGCCGCCACAAAAAGTGCGAGCATCAAGCCAACCGCAAGCAAAACACCATAAGTGTTTATCGGAAAATTGCCAATTCTGAATAATTCTGGATACATCGTTTAGTTAGTTGTTAATCGTTAGTTGTTCGTTGTTTTTTAAAAGGCAGAAACACGACTGTTAAGGAGTGTGTTTTATCGTAAAAAATTTAATCATTATCTAAACACACTTATTTACGTGCGTGTTTCCGCCTTTTTCAGATCAAAACACATATATATCTCACCGTCTTCGTCAATCTCGCCTGTTTTTTCAAAGCCCACATTAAGATACAATTTTTCTGCTCCTGTATTCCCGGGAACAAAACTCAAGTAAATTTCCTTGCAATCCTCGACCTTTTTTAATTGTTCAATGACTTCCAAAGTTGTGGCTTTGCCGTAGCCTTTTCCTTGAAATTTCTCATCAATCATTAAACGACCGAGGTAATATTTTTTCTCTTCTTCATCAAAGCCATACATCACAAATCCAACTATTTCATCTTTGTCATAAACTGCAAATGGCAGATGAGTCGGATAAATTTTTGACTGTGCGATAGAGAATACATTTGAAGCGACAAATTTTTCCTGTCCTTCGGCAACTTTTAGATTTACACATTCTCTAAAATTATCTTTTGTAATCTCACGTAAAGAAATCTTCATTTTATTTTCTCAAATCCAGACGCATTTCCAGTTCACCATCTTCATCAATTACGCCCGTTCGTTTAAAACCTATGTTGCTGTAAAGTTTTTCTGCTCTCGTGTTTTCGGGAACAAAAAATAAATAGATTTCATTACAGTCTTCATTTTCGCCCATTTTTTCGATCAACATCAAGGTAGTTTGTTTTCCGAAGCCCTTGCCTTGAAATTTTTCGTCTATCATCAGACGACTGATGTAATACTTTTTGCTTTTGGGATTTTTGCCGTGCAATGTGAAACCGACAAGTTTATCATCATCATAAACCGCCAATGGAACTAAATACGAAGCAACTTTTGATAAAGCAATGGACATTACATTGGTTGATACAAAATACTTTTGATCTTCGGCAACCTTTAAATTTACGCAATCGGTAAAATTGTCTAGAGTGATTTCTCTTAATGAAACGTTCATTTTTTATT
>JBGTHN010000443.1:0-6300 GCA_041746235.1 Pyrinomonadaceae bacterium
CAGAGGAGATTGCTCAAAAATCGCGGAAAACCGATCCTGATCGGTAAGTTGAATTGTATCTTTTTTATTGTTCACAATTTTACATGAAGTAGTTTATTTTTTGAACTCGATCGGTAAAAGTCATTTTAATATTCTCAATAAAACACAATTAAAAATGCCGATTAATTTTATAACTTAAGCGGCATTTTATGGAAATCAAGAGATTACTTTTTAAGTTGATGTTACGTCAAACTACTCTTTTACTATAATTTATGAATTGCGTAACAATAATTCATTCTTACTTCGGAATCCGCTTAAATTTTCCGGCTTTGATAGTTTCTTCCGAACCGATCTGCCATTCACCGAAAGCGTTGACGTAGAAATTCAGTACGCGAACCCAACCCTCTTCAACTTCGGTTGCATTACGGTATAAAGTTTTAACCGTGTAAGTTGCTTTGACCGGAAAAACGAGTGTGCCGGATTTAGCATTACCCGAATCCTGCGAGTAACTCCACGGACGCGATGTGCCAATCTGAACGCTGGAGATCTCGACTTTGACCGCACCTTCTTCTCCTTCCGCGACCGCAATTTCCCCTTTTTTACAGCGAATTATTTTCTTCACCAATTCGGCATTCGGGCGGGATCCGTTTTTAACCTGTTTTTGTTCAATTGGACATTCGAGAAAATCGCCACCAGTTGTTGTTTCATTTTCCTCTTCCGTTGATTGTTTATCGGTTTCCGGCATTTCTTCATTTGGCTTCTTCGTTTTATCTGCCGCCAGCGGGCGGATAAATTTAGGTTTACAAGGATATTCAACGCCGTTGTAATCGGCTTTGAAATGATACCAACTGCCGTCCGGTTCCTGACCGCCGCCGAAGTCGCCTTTTTGAAACGGCATAATAGTTCCTTTCGTCCACCATTTCCCAGTTTCGGTCGTGTCGCATTCTACGCGGTCGCCGGATTTGTATTGTAAAGTTTGGGCAGTGACCGAAAAATTTACCGTAAGCAAAAATGCACAAGTGATTGCCGTTAAAACTAAATAATTTTTCCAATTCGATTTCGTTTGTTCTTTCATTTTTATTCTCCTAAAGATTACTTTCGACTAAATAATGCGGCAAATTCCCCCAAAATAGCTCAAAAGTTTTCAACTGGATTCGGCTTATCCAACTCAGGAATGAACAGCCGAACGATTGAGATGGACGTGGAAGAAACCATTCAGAGTTTTTCAGCAATCTCAACACTTTTCACATTAGGCATATCAGATTTGAAAGGTGCAGGTGAATCACCCCGAATAGGTTCGCCAATTTCTGCCTCTTGAGTGTCAGTCCAGTTAAAGTTAATAGTATATTGGGCTATTTTTACTCCTTTATCATCACGCCAGGTTATCCTCCACGCCGATGGTGTTTTCTTTATTTTCTTCTTGGCTGTAACATAAAATCTCGGAACACCGCCACCGGTAAAATCATATTCATAATCAACGATTTCGTAATATTCTTCCATCGCCGTAAAATCCGGCTTTGGAGTTTTGGCGTTCCAACTTTTCTGTGCGAAAGTCGAAGACGATGCACCGAGCAGAATTAAGGTAAAGATTGTAACGAGCAGTAACGACTGCCCGCGTTTGTTGATTTTTTTGATCATTTTGTTTCTCCTGTTTTGTGTAAATTGATTGTTTTCAGTTTCCTGAATTTATTTTCATCTTGTAATGCGACAAATTTTGAAAAGACGGCTCAAAATTTAACTGCTCGGCAGATATTTTTTTTCATTAATTTTCACCATCTCGCACAAACGCTGACGACGAGATGAACTTTGTCAAATTAATAAGGTCCGCATTGAGCTTGGCTGGCAACCGTGAACCAGTTGTCTTTTAAATCTCTGCCGGTTACTCCGTCCAAATGACCGCCGCGAAATGTTATCTTGCCGTCTGAGATAGTGCAAAACTTTTACTTTATAGAATGTTGGATACAAAAAATTAAATGACACCGGAAAAATGGCAGACAGTTAAACAAATTCTTGAAGAAGCAGTCGAAATTCCGCCCGGCTCGCGTTCTACATTTTAGAAAAAGCCTGCCGGGGCGATAACGATCTGCAACACGAAGTCGAACGCCTTCTCGGTTACGGAAACACCTTAAACGATATTCTCGAAGAATCCGCATTTTCCTTTATCGCGGAAGATACTGTCGAAAACAATACAAAAACTTTCATCGGCAAACAGATCGGAAATTATAAAATTCTCGACGAACTTGGCACGGGCGGAATGGGTTCGGTATTTTTAGCTTCACGATCCGACGGTGCATTTGAACAAAAGGTCGCCTTAAAACTTATCAAACGAGGAATGGATACAGACGCGGTTCTACAGCGATTTTTCAATGAACGTCAAATTCTCGCTTCACTCGAACATTCGAATATTGCTCATCTCGTTGACGGCGGCACAACAGAAGACGATCTGCCTTACTTTGTAATGGAATACGTCGAAGGCATAACGATTTTGGATTATGCCGAAGAAGAGAATCTCGATCTCCGAGAACGCTTAGATCTTTTTCGAAAAATATGTGCGGCGGTTTCATTCGCACATCGCAATTTAGTTATTCACCGCGATCTGAAACCTTCAAATATTCTCGTTACCAAAGATGGTGTTCCTAAACTGCTGGATTTCGGAATTGCCAAACTGCTCAGATCTGAAATGAACGACGCAGAAACCGCTACGGAAATGCACATTTTCACGCCTGAATATGCAAGTCCCGAACAGGTCAGCGGCGAAAAATTAACAACCTCAACCGACATATACAGTTTAGGAGTTATTCTCTACGAACTTTTAACCGGAAACCGTCCTTATCAAACCCATGGCAAAAATATCAGCGAAATTATCAAAGCAATTTGCGAAACCGAACCGAAACTACCTTCGTCGGTAGTGAGTTCAGAGTTCAAAGTTCAAAAATCAAAGTCCAGAGTCAGGTGTCCAAAGTCCAAGGTCTGAAACTCACACGGAGGAAAACAACGCAATATGGACATTTGAGGTTGAACAAAAAACTAATCCAAAATCCAAAATCCAAAATCCAAAATTGTTACGGGGCGATCTGGACAATATTATTTTGCAGGCTTTGAGAAAAGAACCCGAAAGACGTTATTCGTCGGTCGAACAATTTTCCGAAGACATCCGCCGTCATCTGGTCGGATTGCCCGTTTCGGCGAGGAAAGATACCTGGAATTATCAAGCTTCAAAGTTTATTCAGCGAAATAAGATCGGCGTGTTGGCGGCGTGTTTGGTCTTAGTTAGTTTGATCGGCGGTTTGGCGATGACACTTTATCAGGCAAATAAAGCCGAGCAACGTTTTAATGATGTTCGTCAACTTGCCAACTCTTTTCTGTTTGAATTTCACGATGCAATTGAAAATCTCCCCGGTTCGACCGCCGCTCGCGAACTCGTCGTCAAACGTGCTTTAGAATACCTCGACAAACTTTCCGCCGAAGCCGGAAACGATGCGGAACTGCAAAATGAATTAGCAACTGCATACGAAAAGATCGGAAAAATTCAAGGAAATTCTTATTATCAGAATCTCGGCGATACGGAAGGTGCTTTGAAAAGCTATAAAAAATCTTTAGGGATGCGGGAAAAACTAATCGCAGATGATCCAAACAACCGAAAATTACAAAACGATCTGGCAAACAGTTATCAGAGCGTTGGTGATATGCTCTACACAATCGGCAAACTGAAAGACGGGTTATCACATTACGAAAAAACAGTTTCCATCCGTCAAAATTTAGCCGATGCCGAGCCGAAAAATACGAAATATAAACAGAATCTTGACGAAACTTACACGCGGATCGGTGACATCAAAGGTTTGGAAGGTTATCCAAACTTAGGCGATATTCTCAGTTCGATTGAAAATTATCAAAAAGCGGTTACGCTCGGCGAACAATTGACCAATGCCGAACCTGCAAACACCAGTTTCAAAGCGTCTCTTGCAACATGGCGAACAAATCTCGGAATGCTTCAATCAACGACGGGAAATTATCTTAGCGGAATCGAAAATGGAGAAAAAGCGATTGCCGCCTTTGAGGAACTTCTCGCCGCTGATCCAAATAATTCACAATATCAGACCAATCTGCTTTCAACTTACAATTTTGTGCGTTACCCGCTTGTTGATGAGATGCGTTTCGATGAAGCGATCACAAATATGCAGAAAGTTATTAAAAGTTTGGAAGAAATGATCTCTGCCGACCCGAAAAATGCTTTTGCAAAACGTGCTATCGGAGTTTCATATAATGCACTCGGCAGAACGCAAGTTGAAGCAAATGATCCAAACACAGCCATCGAAAATCACAAAAAGGCTTTAGAAATCGCCGAATCACTCTCCAAATCAGATTCCGAAAGCGGCGAACATCGCCGAGACATTGCTTTAACCTTAGAATTTTTGGCGAATGCCGAATTAAAAGCCGGAAATTACGATGCTGCTTTATCAAATTACCGCAGATCGCTGGCGATCGTCCATGAAAAACAGATCAACGATGCCCCGGAAGACATCACTAATATTGAAATGGGAATCGGCAAAGCACTTGCCGCCAAAGGCAATTTAGCCGAAGCATTGGAAACTTTTCGGACAGAATTACCTTCAGCAATCGAGATTGCCAAAAAGTCTCCATTAAATATCAAATCACAAGACCGTTTAGCAATCTATTATTATGAAGGCGGAAAAGTTTTATCAAAATTTGCCCGAACTGAAAATAAAGAACAACGATCAAACACCTTACGGGAAGCAAGAGAATGGCTGGAACAAAGTCAAAAGATCTGGAACACAATAAAACAGAATAATAAATTGAGCAAACTCAATGCCCATTTTCTATTTGAAGTTACCGCCGCAATGGATCAATTAAAGATGGTCAAGTGATTTTTCTGGCTATTTTTTCAGAGCCTCTTTCATACGTTTGACACCTTCACATATATCATCTTCACTTGCACAAAAAGAGATTCGCAAAAATCCTTTCGCCTCGTCGCCAAAACCGGAACCGTTGACTGTAATCACACGATTTGCTAAGAATTTATTGACGATTTCCATTTCCTCGCCGATCTCGGAAATATCCAGCATCGAATAAAAGGCACCTTCGGGTGAAACTGCATTTAATCCAAGTTCTTCATCAATCAATTTTACCAGCAGATCACGCCGTCTTTTATAAGTTTCTCTCGCTTCAACTTCCGCCTGTTTACCTGCTTCCGTCCAATAAGCCAAAGACGCTTTTTGCGTGATTGTCGAAGCACAAACCGTATTATATCCGTGAACGACGAGAGCTTTTTTCATAACTTCCGGCACACCCAAAAGCCATCCCATTCGCCAACCCGTCATCGACATATTTTTGGACAAACCGCCGACAACCAGAGTCTTTTCGTAATATTCCGAGATCGAAGCAGAACGTTCATCCGTAAAATAAAGCTCACGATAAATTTCATCAGAAATAGCATAAATTCCCGTTCCGTCCAAAATTTTCGCAATTTCCTGCAAATCTTCTTTTGACAAAGTTCGCCCCGTCGGATTCGAAGGGCTTAAAATTATCGCCGCACGAGTTTTGTCGGTAATCTGCTTCTTAAATTCTTCCGCATCAAAACCAAAACCTTTTTCTTTCGGCATTCGATAATAGACCGTTTCCGCACCGCATAATTTGTTCATTGCAACATAAGCAGGAAACGCAGGATTCGGCACAAGAACCTCATCACCTTCTTCGCACAAAGCCATCAATGCGTCATACAAAGCCTCGTTCGAACCGACCGTAACTATCGCATCGTCTTTCGACAAATTCAGATGTTCGTATTCACCGACAATTTTTTCACGCAATTCGGGCAAACCGGCGTGCGAAGTATAACCAAGCGGTTCTTCATTGATAACGCGAATCGCCTCATTCCGAATACATTCGGGAGTCGGCAAATCGGGCTGTCCCAAACCAAAATTAATGCTGTTCGGCAAAGCACTATCAAAAATCTGCCGAATATTAGACTTCTGCATTCCTTGCAGACGCTTCGGCACTCTAAATTCATTTTTTTGTTCGCTTGCTATCATATAAGTGATAATAACTGTGGATTGGTTTTTCTGTAAAATAGCGATTTCGTATAATATTATAAAATGAAGCAAATTGGTTAGCCATATTTTTTGTCTTTACCAAACTTAAACCTTTCATTTCTAAAAACTTTTGCTAAAATCTATCAATTATGCCGACTCACTTTTTTCCGATTGTTACATTAACGCAAGAATTTGAAGATTCCTCAGTTCTTTCGGAAGCGATCAAATTCCACGAAATTTCACGCTTCAATACAAAAGATGAACATGCAATTCT
>JBGTHN010000444.1:0-6553 GCA_041746235.1 Pyrinomonadaceae bacterium
CCTGTATCAACCCCCACGGCGCCACGATTGGCATTGATGGTCGACGTATTCGAGAAATCGGCATTCGTGGCAAAATGAAGGTTACCACCATCGACGGTTGTCGCACCAGAGAAGTCACTATTACTGCCCGTGACAATAAGCGATCCGGTGCCGCGCTTCGTTAATCCACCGATGTAATTTCCTGAGTTGAAAGTTTGGTTGATATCATCCCATTCGTCGAAGAAACCACCGCTCAGGATCGTCGTGCCGGGGCCGTCGAACATCATATCTCTTCCATCGTCGGGCGGTTCTTCCCCAGTTCGGTTAGGAGAGATTGGACCGGTCAAGTTTAGGCTTGCCCCGTCCGTTAGAAGATTGATAAATATACCAGACAGAATTTGATGGACGAAAGACTGCCGCATCCTGTAAACCGTCGCCGTCAAAATCTCCATTAACGGTTTTATCTCCAACCGTTCCCCACGGAATGTATGTAATATTTCCATTTGGATTATTATTACTTCCACGGAAATAGAAGGTGCTTTGTGAACCCTTACGGTAAACGGAAATATCAGCTTTATCGTCATTATCCCAATCCGCAACGGTCAATTTATCTCCTGCAATACCGAAGTTTTCGACACGAACCGAATTATCCGAACTGTTGTAAATGTAGAAGTTGTTTTCTGATTTACGATAAATGGCAAAATCAGTTTTACCGTCACCATCATAATCAGCCGGAGCAAGAGAATCAGCATCGGCAGCAATGCCCCATTCAAAGTATGTTATCTGATTATTGGAACTTTGCAGAACTGTCCAATAGTTATTATTGTCGTTGCCCGGATCGGGACGGAAAACGGAAATATCGCTTCGACCATCGCCATCAAAATCAAATGTCGGGCGACTTGTTACCTCTTGAACATTTACGATCCATGTCCGCGTTTGTGTTAAAACCTGACCGGGATCGTTTCTAACGAACGGAGTCGGATCAGAAACGAGAACTTGAATTGTGTGTTGCCCAACGCTGAGCGTTGAGCCGGATAGCTGAAAAGTCCCGCCTGTTGCGGCGGCTTGTCCGTCAACCGTCCAATTAATATTGAGATTGTGTGTAAACGGCAGAGGAGTAGCAACGCTGAATGTTTGAGATTGGGAAGTTGTCATATCCACAGTTGTTCCGATTGGCGAACTTGAATCAATGGGTGAAACAAAATTGTAAATACGCTTTGTTTGTTGTTCATTATTGATCTGTTCGAATGGTACGCCTAGTGTTCTCATCTTGTTATTGGTAGTCGGACGATACAATCCTGTATCGCAATACCTTGAACCCTCATAAAGTCCCGGAATGCCGTTAGTCATTGTCGTTGTCGGAATTGGTGTTGCCGCATTAATCCAAGCATTCCATTTGATCGAGGCTCGCTGAGTTTGTCGCGTTGCATTAGGCTCGGAAGGCTCGACATTCGGATTACATAACGGACCGCTGCCCGAATATTCATCGGCAAGTAATCCGAAACTGTGTCCGACTTCGTGCAGGATCAACTCAACCGCCGAAGCATTTTTTGAAGCAACTGCGACTGAACCGCCCGAGCCACCGTATTCAGCATCATTGACCAATACTAATATGACATCAAAATGATTGGCGGGCAGACTAGCCGCTATAACCTGATTGACTTTAGTTGTATTAACACAAATAAGCCGAGGAATGTTTGAACAGTTATAGGTCGCATCAAATGCCGTATCAACAAAAACCTGCGGAGTTCGTTCGGGATGATCTGCACCCGATTCATTACTGATCACATCCACCCGATGAACATTGTAATATCGTTGATATTCAAAGTAAGTTTCCTGAGCAAATACGCCTTGCATAAATTGTTGAACGTCCGCCTGATATTGTGGTAATTCTGCGGCAGTATAACCGTCGCCCAAAATGGCTATGTCCACACGATTTTGCGGACTGCCGTTATTGATAATCGTTTGATATGGTTCTGCCGAGGCTTGCGTCACACCCGAAAAGAGAATGATGCACAATAATATGAAATTGAAAAAATAAGGATTCAAATGTCTTTTCATTTTATTTTCCCTCCAGATTCAATCTGCCGATTTGCTGCAGGCTGTAAGAACTGGTGCCATCCCAAACCGGATGATAAAAGTGAACTTCGGTAATTGCCGCATCTGCCGGAATCGAAAAGAGTATTTCAGAATCATTTCGATAAAGCGTTTTGCCGCTCAAATTTCCCGCATCGTCCGAGGTTTCGGCACGAAATACTCGTGGATCCGGCTGCAAATTCCACCACAAAACCTGCTTTTGTGCGTTTGTTGCAACAACCAATATCTGATTTGGTGAAAGTTCTAAAACTCTCTGCCGCGATAATGCACCGCTTTCTTTTTTTAGATTGACAAGCGAAACCTCCGAACTTTCAGCCATTTGCTCTGAAAATTCGTTAGAATCCAGATTATCTGAAGATTGTAAACGGGCAATAATCGTCTGAGATCGATCAATTTGTGCGGGCAAAATTGCCGCCTCATCAATGCGAACATCGGCGTTTACAAACAGATCATCTAATGTTTTTGCATTCATAGCTTCCTTATTTTCGGTTTCTTTCGGTTGAACTTGAGCAGAAGTTTCTTCTGCTGAATTGCTTGAACTAAAAAATCCGAACCAACCGACAACGGAAACCGTAGCTAGAATCAAAACAACGTATGTTTTTAACAAGAATCGGTACATAATTTTCATGACACTCCATTTTTTTTATAATTGATTTTTTCAAATCAAAGTTTCAAATATCTTAAGCCGGATTGCTGCTTGAAATATTTAGTAATTGATACTTTCTCTTTCTTTTTATTTCTTTGTTTTCTTTTTCATACTTTATATCTCCAATAATTAAATCTTTTTGCTTTAACGGTATATGCGAAAGATTTACTTGGAATCGGACAAAATAAATACAATTTGTTTTAATATAAAGATAAATAGGGTAAAATGTTCGTATTCAAGACATTTACGATCAAGAACTTATGGAGAATCCGCAAAGTTTACAAATTACACAGATATTGCAGGATTGGAATGATGGAAATGAAGACGCTCAAGAACTTCTTTTGCCATTTGTTTATGATGAACTGAAAAGACAAGCCCGCATTTTGATGTCGAAGGAACGTTCGAATCACACTCTGCAACCGACCGCACTTGTCCACGAAGCATTTATAAAACTATCAAATCAGTCAGGCATCGAATGGAAGAATCGTAGTCATTTTTACGGTATCGTTTCGCGTTTGATGCGGCAGATTCTGGTTGACCACGCCAGATTGTATTCCTCAGATAAACGTGGAAATAATCCGATTCATTTTTCACTCGAAGATGTGCAGATACCGATCGAAGAACGTGCTAATTCTATTCTCGTTTTAGATGAAGTCTTGGACCGTTTAGCAAAATTTGATGAAACTCAGGCAAAAATTATTGAAATGCGTTTTTTCGGCGGATTGAGCGTGAAGGAAATTGCCGAACATCTAGAAGTTAGCGAAAGAACTGTCGGCAGAGAATGGCAATCTGCAAAGCTCTGGCTTTCCCGTGAACTAAGTAAAAAATGAATTATTAAAATGTTTTGTCCGCTTTTTTTTAATAAATTCGCATACCTATACAAGACTTATTTTTTTAAGGATGATATGTGATGGAAAATTGGCAAAAAGTAAAAGAATTACTCAATGAAGTTCTAAATTTAGATGCTTCCGAACGGGAGAATTTTTTAAATAATACGGAAATTGATAATGAAATTCGTGAGGAGGTCAAATCTCTTCTCGCATTTGAAGAAGAGTCAGAAGACCTGATAAATCTTTCTGCCGTTGAATTTTCCAGAGGTTTTTTTGATGACGAAAAAGATATTGAAAATGCTTTGATCGGTCAGACAATTGGAGCATATAAAATAATCAGCGAACTCGGTTTCGGCGGAATGGGAACGGTTTATCTGGCGGAACGTGCCGACGGTAATTTTTCGCAACGAGTCGCACTTAAATTGCTCAAGCGTGAGATGAATAATGCCGCACTTCGCCGCAGATTTCAGCACGAACGCGAGATACTTGAATCACTCGAACATCCGAACATTGCACGCTTATTAAATGCCGGAACGACCGACGATAACATTCCATATATTGCAATGGAATACGTCGAGGGAATTCAAATTGATGATTACTGTAACAGGAATGATCTCGGATTGAATGAACGCCTTGATCTTTTCAGAGAAGTTTGTGAAGCGGTAGATTTTGCCCATCGCAATTTGATCGTCCATCGTGATCTAAAACCGTCTAATATTCTTGTCAACGAAAATGGTAAAGCTAAATTACTCGATTTCGGTATCTCAAAGATACTTTCAGATGAGGTCAAAAAAAACGATTCGGCAACAATTACAAAACTCGGCGTAATGACACCAAGTTACGCTTCACCCGAACAAATTCAAGGCAAAAGTGTTACTACAGCGACAGACATTTACAGTTTAGGCGTAATTCTATACGAAATTCTAAGCGGACATCGCCCGTTTGAAACAAAAGAAAGTGATCTAAAAGATATATATCAGGCGATCATCGAAACCGATCCGCCATTGCCGTCTTCGATGATCGAAACCGGCTCCAAAGAATTCAAAAAAACAACGAAAGCCGATATAAAGATTCATTCTCAAGAAGATCAAAAATCGTTTTTAGAGGAAAACACAGAGCCTTTGACGGTGAGCAATGAAGTTAAAACTCAGGTTAACAAGACCTCACAGACAAACGCCTTAAGTGTAAATCTAAGTTCGAGCAGTATTCGTGGTGATCTGGACAACATAGTTCTCAAAGCACTTCGCAAAGAACCTGAAAGACGCTATTCATCCGCCACAAATTTCTCCGAAGACATCCGCCATTATCTTCGTGGATTACCTGTCACAGCAAGACCGAACACTTTTTCATATCGGGCAAGCAAATTTATCAAGCGAAACAAAGCAGTCGTTTTTGCAACGAGTTTGATCTTTTTTGCAATTATCGGAGGACTTTTTGCAACTATCTGGCAAGCGAGAGTTGCACAGACAGAACGAGATCGGGCAGTTCTTGAAGCAAAAAAGGTGGAAAAAATAAATGCTTATATGCAAAAGATTTTGAATTTTTCAAATCCTCATTGGCTTTCATCAAATCCCGATCAAAACCGCGATGCGAAAATTTCTGACGCTTTAAGTGAGGCATTAAAAAATATCGATGCAGATCTGGCAAATGAGCCGGAGATTCAAGCCGAAATATTGTTCACTATCGGGCAAACCTACGTTAGTCAGGGGCAATACGATAAAGCAGATGAACTTTTGACTCAGGCGATAGAAAAGTTTGATGAAGTTTATGGTCAGGGAAATCTGAAATCAATGCAGACTTCTGTGATTTTAGGTGATACGAAGCTTTATTTGGGGAAATTAGATGAAGCAGAAAAACTCTATAATACCGCTATAAGTTATTTTCGTCCAAAAGTTTCGGAAGATGAAAGTCAGATCAAATGGTTAGGAATTGCTTTGAATGACCTCAGCAATATTTACAGTTTGAGGGGGAATTTTCAAGAAGCCGAAAAATTAGTCCAGGAGAGTTTGAAATTTTCCGGCAAACTCTCCGGAAGTGACCGTTTTATGATTCCTGTTCTATTAAGTAACTTAGGCGGTATAAAAAACCAAACAGGCGATTTTTCTAGTGCGTTGGATTATTATAAAAAGGCTCAGAAAGAAGTTGAGTTGAAGGGAAATCAGGAGAAATTTGAGAGTGGAAATATATATCTGAATATCGGAATAACGAATGTAAGATTAGAAGATTATGAAGCCGCCGAAGTCAGTTTTCAAAAGGCTTACGACATTTTACAAAAAACGGGAGGCGAAGAAAATATCTATACCTTATTTACGAAATATCATACTGCCAATAATTATTATAAACAGGGTAAGCATAAAAAAGCCGAAGAATTGGCAAATGAGACTTTAGAGAAACAGAAAAAACTTTTTCCGGAAGGACATTTTACAATTGCTTTTTCGCAACGGCTTTTAGGCGATATTTATACGGTAACGGAGAGGCAAAAATTAGGCGAAACTGAATTGCGGAAAGCCTTGAAAAGTCTGTTAAAAACGGCTAAAGGACCGAACGCCGAAGTTGCTAATGTAGAAATAGCATTAGGTAGAAATTTGATCGCTCAAAAAAGATTCGATGAAGCGAAAGAAATGCTCACTTCTGCCCTTAATAATGTGTCAAAAACAAGAGGTGAAAAGCATCCCGATATAAAAGTGATCAATGAACTTTTGAGCGAAATACCAAATTAAAAAATGACTGAAAAATAAAATGAAGAAGGGTATTTGGATTTCGTCTGAAATACCCTTCTTCATCTTAAACTACGAACTTGCCGGAGCAACTTTTTCCGAAACTTCCGGTTCGCTTGCGGCGGAAATTTCGTCAATTTCTTCATTTAATGTTTGGTTCACAATTTTCTCTTGTTCAAGTCCGTGGATCGTATATGAACCCGTTGCGGGCGAAGCGGAAGCTCTTCTGCCGATATATCGCAGATTCATATTTTCAGGTTTGATCTCACGAATTCGCGGTTCGA
>JBGTHN010000445.1:0-4049 GCA_041746235.1 Pyrinomonadaceae bacterium
CAGCAACAGTTTCGCCGAATTCTGGATATTTCAAATCTACTCCACGAACCCAATATCCCTTTGCCTTCAAAAATGTCACTAAGTGACTTCCAATGAAGCCGCCCGCACCTGTAACCAAAACTTTGGTTTGTTCACTCATATAAAAAAATACCTTCCTAAAAATAAATATTGAAATATGTTAAAAGAATCATACAGCAAAAAATAAATTGCAGATATTCTTAATCTTCATCTTGTTCATCGTAATTATAGCTATCTCGATGATAATAACTTTGATAATAATAAGAATTATCCTGTGAGCGTAAGTTCACATTATTCAAGACGACACCGAATATTTTTGAGCCGATGTCTTGTAGAAGTTGCCTTGAACGATGAACGATCTGCCGCGAACTCTTCCCGGAATGAACAACTAAAATAACTCCATCAACCAAAGATGCAATCAAAACACCGTCGGTAAATGAAGCAATTGGAGGAGAATCTATCACAACGTGTGTAAAGTTATCCTCAAGAAGAGTTATCAAAGTCTTCATTTGTTCAGAGCCGATTAATTCAGCCGGATTTGGCGGAACAGGTCCCGACGGCATCAGATAAAGATTTGAATCTTCATCTTTTTGAATAATTTCTAAAACCTCATCTTTTTCCAAATTACTTGATAAAGTTGTGCTTAAACCTTCAGCGTTACTAATATTGAAAATACTATGAAGTCTTGGGCGACGCATATCGGCATCAATCACAAGAACTTTCGCTCCCGTTTGGGCAAGACTTATCGCGGTGTTTACGGCTGTAGTTGTTTTCCCTTCCGCCGGAAGACTCGATGTAATCAGCAATGATTTTGGAGCGTGTCCGGCAGTTGAAAGCAAAATCGAAGTTCGTAATTGACGATAGGCTTCTGCCATAGAAGAACGTGAATCTTTGCTTATCAAAAGTTGTCTTGTTGCGTCATCATGATCATCACTCGTTCCACCGACTAACAAAAGTTTTCGTTTCGGAGCAGATTCGATAGTTGGGATTGCCGCCAAAGCAGGAAGTTGCAAATAAGTTTCAACCTCTTCCGTAGTTTTGATAGTATCGTCAAGATATTCAAGGAAAAGAGCCAGTCCCGATCCAAACAATAAGGAAAGAAACATTGCACCTAAGACTGTGGTTAAACGTCTCGGTGATACAGGCTTGTCAGGTGGAATTGCAAATTCAGCTACGCTGATATTGTTATCTGTCCCGGCAACAACAATATCGTTCCCTTCTTGTTGCTTAGTTAAATTCTCTAAGAATCCTCTTTTTGTTTCGATGTCTTGTTCAAGAAGTTTGATCGAAACACCCGCAAGGTTTTGACCTTGTGCTTGATTATATTGAGAATCAAAATCCGCTCTAATTTTATCCTCGGTGGATTTAGCGGCTAAATACTTTGACCTCAAATTTTCTAAAATTGAACTAGCTGTTCTTTTGCGATAGGCATCCGCACCATCTTGATTATTACTTCTGATCTTTTCAGTTTCAGATTCAAGTGTATTAATTTGCACATCTAATTCTTCAATTTCAGGTGCGGTTTCAACAAATTCTATTAACAATTTTTTGCGAGCCGCTTTAAGACGAGCGACCTCTTGTTTTGTTTCATTGACAAGCCTACGAACCGCTGTATCTCGTTCAGACAGAAACTGTGCCATTTTTTCTTCAACCAGAGCATTTAAACTTTCCGGTTTATTTCTTACAGCATTATATTGTGCCTCTGCATTTTTTCTTTCTTCTTCGGCTTTTAATAGCTGATCATTTAAACCCGACAAACGACTTAAAACTATTGTTGAATTTTCATCTGTATTTAATATGCCGGCGTTTCTTTTCAATGAAACGAGTTTATTTTCACTTGCTTTTATCTCAGTTTGTAAATTTGCAACTCTTTCCTGCAAAAAACTGTTGGTCTTGCGACCTGTTCCGGTGCGTTTTTCTTGATTTATTTGCGAAAAAACATTGGCTATACCATTAACAATATATGCAGAAAGCTCAGGATTTGTATGTCTGTAGGATATTTGAATTAAACGAGTTTCTTTAAAAGAAGCCCGTGATTCACGAACCGGATCAACCGATAAAGTCAGCTTTACCATATCAACATAAGGAGCTAACCTGATCGCATCCGCAATTTCTTCGCTGGAAACTAAATCAGTATTTTCGGAAAGTGCAGTTTCTTCTACACCTGATTTTTTGTCTTTTGAATCAGTATCGGCTAAACCAACAGCTTTTAATATTGCCCGAAAAGGAGAAACACCTTGTTCGGTTTTTTGCTTTTGAAATTCCTTATTGGTATCCAAACTTAATTCTTTTATCGTTCTTCGCAAAAGGCTATCACTTGTCAACAACTGTAATTGGGTATTGAAGTAAGCCGGATCGGTATTGCCACTTGTAGCACGCCTTTCGGAAGCCACCATTTCTTGGTTGGCATTTTCCAGATCAACCTGCACAACAGCACTTGCCATATAGACATCAGGACGGCGTGCCATATAAATTGCGGCTAATGTCGTTAATAATACGGTAATGCCTATAACAAGCCACAATCTTTTGCGAATAGCTTTCCAATACTCAAAAAGTGGATTTTGCGGTTGTAAACTATCCCCACGATACATCCCGTAATTTCCATTGGGAATCGGGGCTGTAATGTGAGTATCAAAATGGCGTTCTATATCAGCCTTTTCAATAGTTGGCTGTTTGATAATTTCTCGACTTTCTCTCATATAGGTAGAAAATTATTATGGGAATCTGTAAAAGATATTTGCAATACTGCTTGTTAAAACTTTGAATAATCCTTTTTTAATAATTTTTGTATTTGAACTTGAAATTGTAACGATGTCATTCGCTTGTAGGAGTGGATCGGGTATTTTGTTTGCTCTAATATCCTTCAGATTGAAAACTAATTCGACTCTGACCGGATTTCCTTTTTCCTTTCTTTGGATAACAACTTTTGAAAGTTTTGCCGTGTCGCTTTCTCCACCTGCACGGGCAATTGCTTCGGATAAAGTTACCGGTTCTTTTAATGTAATTTTCGCAGGCTCAAAAACATCTCCGACTACGTATGCTTCTTCAGCTTCCAAGACTGAAACAATGTCTCCGGGTTGCATCCAAGGATTATCTTTCCCCGTCATTACGTCATTAATATTATATGTATAAAATTCTATTTCAGAATCTTTTGCATCTGACGGATTACACGCAGATAGATTTCCAATTCTTGCAACCTGAATTCTTGAACCGGATTTTTCGACAAGTGGACCACCGGCTAATGAAAGCAAACTTAAAAGACTGGTTTTTTGATTTAAGAAAAAATTACCCGGTTTATTAACTGCTCCGATAACAGCAAATGGTTGTGATCTTTGTTCCAATGTGCGAACTGTTACAAAAGGATTTCGTAAATATGATTTGTATAATTCCGTGATCAAATCTGCTAATTCACGTTCTGTTTTGCAAACGGCAACAACCGGTTCATTTATTCGCGGTAATGTTATTGTTCCGTCTTGCCCGACACTTATGGTTTGTGAAAGATCCCCATGTCTATAAACTGAAATCTGTAAAATATCTTGAAACCCGATTCGATACCTTTCTTCACGCGAGTTGAAAGTGTTCTCAGGTATATTGAATTGTTCATTTTTTGCTGTTACGGTTTCAACTTTTTCAGTTTTATCTGAATCATTTTTAACAGTTTTATCTGAATCTTTATCAGTTTTAACTGCATCATCTTTGATGGTTGTGTCAGTCGGTTTAATTACTTTTGTTTTCTTTGTATCCTGAGTAAATACTCCACATACAAATACACAAGTTATTAAAAGGAAAATTTTTACTGCTTTCATTTGTTAACTCCAATTTAATGCCTAAATAATAAAGGTTTGATTTTCGTTATAGGATTCAGTTTTCGTCGTAAAAGTTTATAAAAAAATAAAACTGCCGAAACTCTTTATTTTTGCGAACTTTAAAGAGATGAGTTTAGCAGATTTTTTATCTTTGTGAAACCCATAATTTGATAGTTGTTGCCTTTCAATGTTAATTTTCTAACACGGATTGGTAATTAATAATAA
>JBGTHN010000446.1:0-6571 GCA_041746235.1 Pyrinomonadaceae bacterium
TTGGGCAACAACGGCGGAAAGAAT
This sequence comes from Pyrinomonadaceae bacterium, assembly GCA_041746235.1. Taxonomy (GTDB): domain Bacteria; phylum Acidobacteriota; class Blastocatellia; order Pyrinomonadales; family Pyrinomonadaceae; genus Aridibacter. Next base: position 25 of record JBGTHN010000446.1, read on the forward strand.
GTATTTTCCAACCGAAGTTGGTGTGGCACGTCCATCGTGGCGAGTTTTGATCTGGCAACCTGTCAATGCTTATTACGTAATAGTAGATGCAGAAACAGGCACGATGCTGTGGCGTAAGAACATCACAGAAGATCAAACTCAAACCGCAACTTATGAAGTATATAACAACATAAACTCATATACACAATTTGCCGAATCACCTGCTCCTTTAACACCGGGACCGATTGATCCAGGATTGGGAACACAAGGTGTGTTACAAACCCGAACAAATGTAACTTTGATCGGTAATGAAGCTCCAAACACATTCAACAATAATGGTTGGATTGATGATAATCAGAATTCAACGGCAGGAAATAATACGATTGCCGGACTTGATATAGATGGCATTAACGGCGTGGATGCTCCGATTAACGGAACGGCTCGAACATTCAGTTCAGCCTGGAATCCTCCACCGGGAAATCCTGTTCCGGGAGATACTCCGCAAGTTCCGGCAGCTCGCACAGGTGCAGTAATTCAAATGTTCTATGTGATGAATCGTTATCACGATACACTTTATCAATTAGGATTTACTGAAGCTGCCCGTAATTTTCAAAACAATAACTTTTCACGCGGTGGTGTTGGGAATGACCGTGTTTCATCCGAAGGTCAAGACTCGTCTGGAACAAATAACGCAAATTTCTCAACTCCGGCAGACGGCGGTGCAGGACGTATGCAAATGTATGTTTTCACGGGATCAAATCCTGATCGTGATGGAACAACAGATGTTGACATTATTATCCACGAAGCAACCCACGGAACATCAAATCGCCTGCACGGAAACGGAAGTGGGTTAGGTTCAAATATGTCCAGAGGAATGGGCGAAGGTTGGAGTGATTGGTATGCTCACGTTCTAACATCAGAAGCAACCGATCCGGTTAATGGTATTTACACAACCGGTGGCTATGTTTTACTAAATACTTTCGGTCTCGGTTCTACCAACTATTATTATGGGATTCGCCGATTCCCGAAAGCAGTTATCGCGTTCACGGGTGGACCAAATAATCGTCCGCATAATCCTTTGACATTTGCCGACATAAATGCCGGTTGTAATATCAGCGACGGAGCATATGCTCCGGCTGGTGGAGGTGCTTGTGATCAGGTTCATAATGCGGGAGAAGTTTGGAGTTCTCTTCTTTGGGAAGTTCGTTCATTAATGGTTGCAAGACTTGGTTTCCAAACAGGAACACAAAGAGTTCTGCAAGTCGTAACAGACGGAATGAAACTCGCCCCGCTTAATCCAACTTTTGTTCAGGAACGCGACGCAATTTTAGCAGCGACAAGAGCAAATATTAATTCAAATACTATTTCTGCTGATGTTGCCGATGTTTGGGAAGGTTTCCGACGACGTGGTATGGGTTTCACATCAAGCGTTCAAAGTGCTTCACCGGCTGTCGTTACCGAAGCATTTGATTCGCCGAATGTTGTTATTCCCGAACCGGGATTTGCGGTCAGCGATTCACCTGGTGACAATGATGGTTTTCCCGAACCGGGCGAACCACTTTTGGTAAGTATTCCGGTTGTCAATAATACAGGTGATACAGTTAATAATGTCACAGTAAATATCAACGGCGGAACAAATAGAAATTACGGAAATGTTGCCGATGGTCAAACTGTTACAAACCAGCTTGCATACACTGTTCCGGGTGGAACTGCTTGTGGAAGTGCAATTACTTTAACCATCAATATAAATGGAAGTTCAGGAACGAGAGTTGAAACCCGAACATTTATTGTCGGTCAACCAAATACTCCGCAAATGCAGAATTTTGATGGAGTAACTGCTCCTGCATTACCGGCAGGTTGGACTACAACAGCTACGGGAGCAGGCGTAGCGTTCGTAACCAAAACAGGTACCGCTGATACTGCACCGAATTCGGCATTCGTTCCAAATAATGGAGCAGCCGGTGGTAATAATGGTTCGATTCTGGAATCTCCGAATTATACGATTAACACCGCAGCGGGAGTTGTATCTTTCAGAAATAACTACAATACCGAAAGCGGTTGGGACGGCGGCGTTTTGGAACTCAGCATTAATGGTGGACCATTCCAAGACATTATCACTGCCGGCGGAAGATTTATCGAAGGCGGTTATAACGGCACACTCGGTGTGAATTCAAACCCACTGGATAATCGAGCCGCTTGGACTGGTAATTCCGGTGGCTACATAAATTCGACGGCTCAACTTCCTGCTTCGGCAAATGGTCAAACGGTTAAATTCCGCTGGCGTTTTGGTGAAGATACAAACACATTCAATGTTGGTTGGAATGTTGACTCTATTAAAGTTACTACCGATTATTCGTGTGCATTTACACCTTCAAATGGCGATGCCAAATTCGATTATGACGGCGATAATAAAACAGATGTTTCCATCTTCCGTCCGAGTGTTGGTCAATGGTGGTATCTGCGAAGTTCGGATTTAGACAGTCGTGCTGTTCAGTTCGGTCAATCAACCGACAAAATAGTTCCGGCTGATTATACCGGCGACGGAAAAACCGATATAGCCTTCTGGCGTGAATCCACAAGCGAATGGTTTATCTTGCGAAGTGAAGATAATACCTTCTTCGCATTCCCATTTGGATCTTTGAACGATATCCCGACTCCGGGAGATTTTGATGGCGATAATAAAGCTGATGTTGCTGTCTTCCGTCCTTCAAATGCGACTTGGTTCATCTTGAACTCCAACGGCAGCGGAACGTCAATCGTGCAGTTCGGATTATCAGATGATGTTCCGACGGTTGATGATTTTGATGGTGACGGTAAAGACGATATTGCTATTTACCGACCTTCAAATTCGCAGTTCTGGCAATTACGCAGTCAACAAGGCGTTATTGCTTTCCAATTCGGAAATGTCGGTGATAAAGCAGTTTCCGGTGATTTCACCGGCGACGGTAAAGCTGATGCGGCTCTCTGGCGTGCCGGATCGGGTGAATGGTTTATTTTGAGAAGTGAAGATAGTTCTTTCTTCTCGTTCCCATTTGGAACAAACGGAGATACTCCGGTTGCTGGTGATTATGACGGTGACGGCAGAACTGATGCCGCTGTTTTCCGTCCATCAAACAACAATTGGTATATTCTGCAAAGCACGAGTGGATTCGGTCAAGTTGGCTTCGGTATAACCGGCGACACCCCGACTCCTTCGGCTTATATTCCGTAAATCAATTAAATTTAACCTTTTGTGAGGTTATCGGTCAAAGAAATTCTTTGACCGATAACCTCTTTTTTTGTTAAATTTAATATGAGATAAATTCTTATCTCATATCGTATTTCACCTACCATTTTTTGCTATTCATCTTCCAAAGTAATAAAGTTTACCAATATTCTTATGAACCAAAATGTAACAGAATTCGTGCCGACAATAGAAAGTTTCGAGAAAAATGATAATTCTTCGTCAATACCTGTTGACGATCCGGAATTCTTGATGAATCGTGAATTGAGTTGGTTGGAATTTAACCGACGTGTATTGGAACAGGCTCTTGATTCGGATATTCCCTTACTTGAACGATTAAAGTTTCTTTCTATTTTCTCAACAAATCTTGATGAATTTTTTATGATTCGTGTATCGGGTTTGAAAGAACAGATTGCCGAAGGCATTAACATTCCATCGCCCGACGGCTATACTCCGGCTGAACAAGTCCGTGAAATACGTGAAAGACTTCGCCCGATGCTCGTTGAGCAAATGATATGTGTGAACGAAGAAATTTTGCCGCAACTTTCCGAACAAGACATAAACATTTATCAATATGATGATCTCGACAAAAAAATCTGCAAAAAACTCAATAAGTATTTTCTTCGAAATGTTTTCCCTGTTCTCACACCGCAAGCCGTTGATGAAAGCCATCCGTTCCCATATGTTTCAAATCTAAGCGTTAATCTTGGTTTGATGGTTGAACCGGACGAAGATATTAATCACGGAAAAATTCAACATCTTTATAATGAAAGCCGTTTCGTCCGAATCAAATTGCCTCCCAATCTTCCGAGACTTATTTCAATAAATGAAGAAAGAACAAAATTTGTTCTTTTAAGCGAAGTCGTCGCCGCCAATTCAATTCATCTTTTCCCAAATATGAAACCGCAGACACCTTATCTTTTCAGATTGACAAGAGATGCGGACATCGAAATACGCGAAGATGAAGCAGGCGACATTCTGCGGACGATGGAACGTGAACTTCTACACCGCCGACAATTCAGTTTCCCTGTTCGCCTTGAAGTTGCTTCAACTATGCCACAAAAAATGACTGAATTGATCGCCGGATTGATCGGTCTGACGGAACAGGATATTTATCAAATCAACGGATTTTTAAATATTCCCGATCTGATGTCGCTCTATCGGCTTGACCGCCCGGACTTGAAAGATAGACCAATAACCTATTCCGTTCCAAAACCTCTACGTCAACCCGGAGATATTTTTGAATCAATAAAAAATCAAGACATACTTCTCCATCATCCATACACGGCATATTCGGCTATTACCGATTTCTTAAATGCGGCGGCAGAAGATAAACAAGTGCGGGCAATCAAAATTTGTCTTTATCGAACGGGGAAAAATTCTCCGATAGTTGAATCACTTGTGCGTGCCAGCCGTAACGGAAAACAGGTTGCCGCACTTGTTGAATTAAAAGCAAGATTTGATGAAGAAAATAATATTGAATGGGCAAGAAGACTTGAAAACGAAGGAGTTCACGTAATTTATGGAATGCGTGGTTTGAAAACCCATTCAAAAGTTATGCTTGTATTGCGACGTGAAAATAAATTACTTCGCCGTTATGTGCATATTTCCACAGGAAACTACAATCCAATGACCTCGAAATTTTACACGGATTTGGGTTTAATAACCGCAGATGAAGAAATCGGTGCCGACGTAACCGACCTTTTTAACTTTTTGACAGGATATTCTTTCCAAACCGAATATCGTAAATTGCTTATCGCTCCGATTGATTTGCGTGAAAAAATGCTTGAATTTATAAAACGCGAAACCAAAAACAAAATCGAAGGAAAAGAAGCAAGAATTATCGTCAAGATCAATAGTTTAACCGACGACAAAATCGTTCGTGCATTGTATAGAGCTTCGCAAGCGGGTGTTAAAATAGATTTAATTGTGCGTGGAATTTGCGTTCTGCGTCCCGGTATTCAAGGACTTTCGGAAAATATACGAGTTGTTTCTATCGTCGGACGTTTCCTTGAACACAGTCGGGTTTTTTATTTTGCAAACGGTGGCGATGAAGAAGTGTTTATCGGAAGTGCCGATTGGATGCACCGCAATTTAGATCGAAGAGTTGAAGCGGTTGTTCCTATAAAAGATAAAAACTTAGTGAAATATTTAAAAGAAAAAGTCCTAAATACTTACTTGAATGACAATCTTAATTCACAAATTCTTAATTCCAACGGAACCTACGAAAAGTTAAGACCAAGTAATGAAAATCCACCATTTGATGCACAAATGTATTTTGTCGAACAAGATATATAAAAGTAAAAAGTAAAAAGTAGAAAGTAAAAAAGTCTTGTTCAAACCAGACCATTTTATACAATCAACTTTAAACATAAAAATTTAGACCTAAAAAAGGGTTAAAAATCCAAACTTGGATTTTTAACCCTTTTACTTTTTACTTTCTTCGATGTCCTTCAATAATCTGGTAGCGTGATTTCTCGTTATCAACGGAAATCTTTCATCGTCGCTGACCGCCTTTAAGAAAGGAATCATTTGATTCGGATCGGAAATTTCATTGCGTTTAAGATACGAATCAAGCCGTTTCATAATTTGTGTAGATTCAAGCGGCTGATTGATTCTTGAAACATTCATATCAAACATCCATATAAATTGATTGCAGATTTTGCGGTATTCATCCGTCAATGCCTTTGCAGTAAGATTTTCAGTCCAGTTAAATTCTTCTGTTCGCTTTTTTTCATCTCTTTCAATCCTAAGTTTTATTGTTCCAAGATGTCCATAATCTCTTTCGGCGGATTGATATTTTTCAACAGAATCCAAAAAATTTAGTTCCGTCCAAAGTGTTTTGAGTTTTTCCAGAGTCTTTTCGGAAAGTTTTAGTGGTTCAACAAAATCTTCGTCATAATCCCTTTTCTGAAATGTAATTTTCCCTTCTCCGTTCTCATCGTGTTCAATTACAACCTTTGAAATTATAAATTCAGGTTTTGAAAATTCATAAAAATAAACAGGTGTTTTGGCATTAATTTTAGAGACCTTATTAATCTCATCATCCTTTGGACGAGAATTTATTTTGCTTTGAGCAAAAGCTGAAAATGACAATAAACCTATGATCAAAAACGAAATTATTATATTACTTCTGAATTTCATAATCTTACTCAAACCTTACCGAAACAATTTTTGAAACTCCCGCTTCCTGCATCGTTACGCCGTATAGAGCCTTCGCCGCTTCCATCGTTCGTTTATTGTGCGTAATCACTATAAACTGTGTGTTTTCAGACATTTCATCAATTCGATTTACGAAACGTCCGACGTTTGCATCATCAAGCGGAGCATCAACTTCGTCCAATA
>JBGTHN010000447.1:0-6752 GCA_041746235.1 Pyrinomonadaceae bacterium
ACAAATTCTTATAATGTCGGAGTTCAGTATAAACTGCCGTTTTTCGATACGGTATTGGACGTTGCGTATGTCGGCACACAAAGCCACCATTTGCCGCACGTCCGTCCGCTCAACGAAACACCTTTCGGCTCGGCGTTTTTAGCGGTAAATCAAGACCCGACTAAAACACTACAGGCGAATCCTAACGGTGCAAACGCGCTGTTAGCTAATTCTTATCGTCCTTATCGGGGTTTTGCGGGTATTTCCTATGTTGAATTTAGTGAAAATTCCAACTACAATTCGCTGCAAGTTTCTGCCAACCGCAGATTCTCCAAAGGTTTGCTCATCAATTCGAGTTACACTTGGAGTCGTGCGTTAGGTATCACCAGCGATGATGAGGGCAGGTCTCGAATTGACGGCAAAGACTTTATTAATTACGGTCGTCTCAGTTTTGACAGAACCCATAATTTTGTTTTTAACTGGGTGTATGAAATTCCCCAAATTACCAAAAATCGTTTTGTCGGTTTAGCAGCTAATGGTTGGCAATTTTCGGGAATTTATCGTTACACGACCGGTGCGCCGGGACAATTTACTTGCGGCGTTACCGGCGTTGCAGCCGTAAATGTTACCGGCTCGACATCCGGCGAGGCAAATCGCTGCATTTTGGTTGGCGATCCGTTTGCGTTAGACAATAAAAACGAATATCAACAATTCAATATCGGTGCTTTTCAAGCTCCGACCGTCGGAAGCACGGGACTTGAAACGCCGCGTCGGGATTTGCAGATAAGTGATCCGCCGATCAATAATTTCGATCTGTCGCTTTCTAAAAAATTCTTTATCCGCGAAAAGATGAATTTTGAGGCGCGCCTTGATGCTTTCAATGCTTTGAATCACACACAACCATCAAGCATCAATACAGCCGCAACATTTACCGCACTCGGAAGCACGACTTTGAATCCAAACAATGTCGGTTCCGAAACGAATCGAACGGGCTATGGAGCGATCAACGGTTGGAGACCGAACCGGACTCTGCAATGGATGGTGCGTTTCACGTTTTAATCCACAGTATTTGTTTAGAAAAGAGTAAATTCAGTTTTTAGAATTTACTCTTTTTTTTATAATTTTTCCAATTATTTTCTATTTAAAAATATGAAAAAATTAAGCATTACGATCATATTTCTGCTGCTCTCGACAATCGCCTTCGGGCAAAAACCATTCTCGACAAAAGGCAAAACGGTTACGATTTATACTTCCGCCGACAAAACAAATCTGCGTTTAACCAAAACCGACGAATTAAAATTCACCGAAAAACGCCAACCGCTCGAAAACGAAATCAGCGTTTTTGTAAATCCGAATAAAACTTTTCAAACTTTTTTAGGAATCGGCGGTGCGATTACCGATGCTAGTGCGGAAACATTTGCAAAATTGTCGAAGGAAAAACAAACCGAATTGCTCAACGCTTATTACACAAAAGACAAAGGAATCGGCTATTCGATGGCGAGAACGAACATTCACAGTTCCGATTTCAGCAGCGAAAGTTATACATATATTGACGAAAACGATAGAGAATTAAAATCCTTCAGCATCGAACACGACAGGCAATTTCGGATTCCGCTGATAAAAAAAGCCTTTGAAACGGCGGGCGGAAAACTGAATATGTTCGTCAGCCCGTGGAGTCCGCCGGCTTTTATGAAAAGCAATAAAAGTATGCTCAAAGGCGGGCGTTTGTTGCCTGAATTTTATCAGCCGTGGGCGAATTATTTTGTAAAATTTATCAAAGCCTACGAAAAAGAGGGAATTCCGATCTGGGGTTTGACGATTCAAAACGAACCGATGGCAACTCAGCGTTGGGAATCGTGCATTTACACGGCGGAAGAAGAACGCGATTTCCTCAAAAACAATCTCGGACTGACTTTGGAAAAAGCAGGTTTAAAAGATAAAAAAATCATCGTTTGGGATCACAACCGCGATTTGATAACGCAGAGAGTTGACACAATTTTAAGCGACAAGGAAGCGGCAAAATATGTCTGGGGAATCGGTTTTCATTGGTATGAAAACTGGAGCGGCGGACAAAATATGTATCACAATATTGATGCCGTTCACGAGTCTTATCCGGGAATAAATCTCATATTAACGGAAGCAAGCGTTGAAAAATTTGATGCTTCAAAGTATCAGCTTTGGGCAAACGGCGAACGCTACGGAACTTCGATGATAAACGATTTTAACAACGGAGCAGTCGCGTGGACGGATTGGAACATTCTGCTCGACGAAAACGGCGGACCGAATCACGTCGGAAATTTTTGCTTTGCCGCAATCCACGCCGACACGAAAACGGGCGAGCTGATTTACACGCCGTCTTATTATTTTATCGGACATTTCTCGAAATTTATCGAACGCGGTGCAAAACGTATCAGCAGTGTTTCAAGTCGAAGTCCTTTATTAACCACATCATTTCTAAATCCCGATGGCAAAGTCGTCACAATCGTGATGAATCAGAGCGATAAAAAAGTAAAATACAATCTGAGCATCGGAACGGAAGCCGCACAAACGGAAATTTTGCCCGATTCCATTCAAACATTGGTTTATTAGATTTATGAAACATTCAAAAATATCTTTAGTCCTTTTTTGTCTTTTATTGTTTATCTCAAATGCTTTTGCTCAACAAAAATCAATTGAACTAAAAGTCGAAACTCTGCTCAAAAAGATGACCGTCGAAGAAAAAGTCGGTCAACTCACGCAATATTCGGGCAACAACAAAGCGACGGGTCCGGTTACATTCAAAGGCAATCATCAGGATTTGATAAGAAGCGGCAAAATCGGCTCAATGCTCAATATTTTGGGGGCAAAATATACACGCGAATATCAGGAAGTGGCAATGCAGTCGCGTCTGAAAATTCCGCTTCTTTTTGCACAGGATGTGATTCACGGTTACAAAACGACGTTTCCGATTCCGTTGGGCGAAGCGGCGAGCTGGGATTTGGACGCAATGGAATTGTCCGCCCGAATTGCCGCAAAGGAAGCCTCGGCAAGCGGAATTCACTGGACTTTCGCACCGATGGTGGACATCGGACGCGATCCGCGTTGGGGGCGTGTGATGGAAGGTGCGGGCGAAGATACATATCTCGCATCGAAAATCGCTTTCGCGCGGGTCAAAGGTTTTCAAGGCAAAAACTTAGGCGATTTGGATTCGGTAATGGCAACCGCCAAACATTTTGCGGCGTATGGTGCGGCTGTCGGCGGACGCGATTATAATTCGGTTGATGTGAGCGAACACCAGCTTTGGGAAACTTTTTTGCCGCCGTTTAAAGCCGCCGTTGATGCAAATGTTGCCACATTTATGAACGGTTTTAACGATCTAAACGGCGTTCCCGTTACCGCCAGCAAATATCTGCAAACCGACATTCTCAGAGACAAATGGAATTTCAAAGGATTCATCGTCAGCGATTGGAATTCAATCGGCGAAATGGTCAATCACGGTTATTCCAAAGATGAAAAAGAAGCTGCATTTTCCGCGATCACCGCCGGAAATGATATGGATATGGAAAGCAGTGCATATCGGGATAATCTCGTTCAATTGCTCAAAGAAAAACGGGTTTCGATTGAGATTGTTGATGATGCGGTGCGAAGAGTTTTGCGTAAAAAATTTGAACTCGGACTCTTCGACGATCCATATAAATACTCAAATGAGCAACGCGAACAACAACAGTTAAGCAATCCCGAACACACCAAATCCGCCAGAGAAATCGCCGCTAAAAGTATCGTTTTATTAAAGAACGAAAATAATATTTTACCGCTGTCCAAAGATACAAAATACATCGCGTTTATCGGACCGATGGTTAAATCAGTCAAAGATAATCACGGTTTTTGGTCGGTCGAACTGCCCGATGTTGATTACGACAAATTGATTGTTACGCAATACGACGGCGTGAAAAATAAAGTTGGAAACGATACCAAAATGCTTTATGCGGAAGGCTGCAACGTCGAATGCACTTCAAACGAAGGTTTTAACGAAGCCGTCGAAACTGCAAAAAAAGCCGATGTCGTGATCTTAAGCATCGGCGAACGCTGGAATATGAGCGGTGAAGCGAAAAGCCGCAGCGATATAAGTTTGCCCGGAATGCAGGAAGATTTGGTCAAAGCAATCAAAGCAACCGGAAAACCCGTCATCGTGATACTAAACGCCGGAAGACCGCTCGTTTTCGACTGGACGGCGGACAATGCAGACGCAATTCTCTACACTTGGTGGCTCGGAAGCGAAGCTGGAAACGCGATTGCCGATGTGCTGTTCGGCGATTACAATCCGTCTGGCAAATTGCCGATGACTTTCCCCCGAAGTGTCGGACAAATTCCGATTTATTACAATCATTTGAACACCGGACGACCGCCGCAAAACGAGAATTCCAATAAATATGTGAGTGCTTATATTGATCTTAAAAACACGCCGAAATTTCCATTCGGTTACGGTTTGAGTTACACGACATTTGAATACAGCAATTTAAAACTCGATAAAAAGAGAATGCGCGATGACGAAAAAATCGAAGTTTCGCTGAACATCAAAAATACGGGGAAATTCGCGGGCGAAGAAGTTGTCCAGTTGTACCTGCGTGATAAATTCGCGTCCTTGGTGCGTCCCGTCAAAGAACTCAAGGATTTTCAAAAGATCAAATTAAATGCGGGCGAAACGAAAACCGTTAAATTTATTATTGATAAAGACAAACTTTCGTTCTACGACCAAAAACTCGAATGGATCAGCGAGGCGGGTGATTTTGATTTGATGATCGGTTCATCATCGGCTGATATTCGATTGAAAGACAAGTTTGAGTTGGTGAAATAACTACTTTTTACCGATTATCAATTCAACGTAAACCGGCAAATGATCGGACGGATATTTCAGATTCATCGAATCGCTCAATACCGCATATTTCTTGACTTTTATTTGTTTTGAATTATCAACGAAAATATAATCAATCAACTTCGTAACGGGTTCGTCAAACTTAAATCCGTTAAAACTTCCACTCGGTCCGAAGGGTTTTGTTTGCGAAATGTCTCTCGCATCGAGCATTGACTTTTTCAAATCAGTTACAAGTTCCGAATCCGGTTCGACATTGAAATCGCCCGTCAAAATCACGGGATAATTTTTCCTGTTGACTTCCTTTATTTTCGCCAAGATCAATCCGATTCCTTTTTTTCTCGCAACTTCGCCTTTGTTGTCTAAATGTGTGTTGAAAACCCAAAATGTCCGCCTTGTTTGTTTATCTTTAAATAATGCAAAAGTGCAGATTCTGATATACGCCGCGTCCCAGCCTTTCGAGATTTTTTCGGGTGTTTCCGACAGCCAGAAAGTTTGTTCGTTTGAAACGTCGAATCGGAGTTTATCGTAGAAAATCGCCGAAGCCTCACCTTTTCCAACGCCGTCCCTGCCGATTCCGATGTGATTATATTCGGGAAGACTCGCCGCTAAATCATTAATTTGATTAGGCATAGCTTCCTGCACATTGAAAATGTCGGGAGCGTAAAATTTTATTTGCGAACTAAAAAAATCCTTGCGGTTGCTCCAACTGTTTTCGCCGTCGGATTTTACATCAAGACGAATATTGTAGGTCATAACTTTCAAATCCTGAGCATTTACCGCAAACGCAAAAAGCAGAATTGTTATGACTGCGAATTTTATCATTGTCAATTTTTTCATAAATTTTGATTAAGTTATCGAAAGTTTTGATGCTCTTTTTTTCGCGTCATTTCGCGTTTATTCGCAGTCAAAAAATCTTCATTTAGTATTCTGCTGCTGTAAACTTTTCCCTTCTTTCGTTTGATAAACCCGCACATAATCAACATACATTTTTTGCGGAAACGATGCGTCGTCAATGCCTTTTATTCCGCCCCAATTGCCGCCGACAGCGTTATTTATTCTCAGATGAAAATTCTGGTCAAACGCCCATTCCGCCGTTGTTTTATGTTCATTTGCAAAAGTGTTGTAAATTACGCCGTCAACCATAAAATCAATTTTTTCGGGAGTCCATTCGATAGCGTAAACGTGATAATCTTCCCACGATTTTTCAACCTCGATCTTTCTGCCCACCTGCGTTCCTTTGGTGTGATTATAGGCTTTAGTATGAACCGTTCCGTGAACGAAATTTTCGTCATAACCGACATTTTCCATAATGTCTATTTCACCGCATTCCGCCCAACCGACCTCTTTGTAATTTGCTCCGAGCATCCAAATCGCCGACCAGGCACCGCGACCTTTCGGCAATTTCGCCCGCACTTCGATTTTGGCATACTGCCATTCGGCTTTGTCTTTTGTAATTAAACTCGCCGAAGTGTATTTTGATAATTCTTTGTTTGTTTTCCAATTTTTATCGTCTGTAGAGGTAAAATCCTTATTTTTCACTTCCTCTTTGCGTGCTTCGATGACGAGATTTCCGTCTTCGACCCGCAGGTTTTCCCTGCGTCCGGTATAATATTGAGCTTCACGATTCCGAAAATAGCCGGTTTCATAGCTCCATTTTTTCGGATCAGGTTCGCCCGAATAATTGAATTCGTCCGCCCAGACCAACTTATATTTTTTATCGTTTCGCTTGTCGTATTTGCTGTTGACAAAATCTTTATCACGCCGAAAAACACTAAACGCACGATCAGGATAATCGGTTGTAATTCCATCAACTTTCAATGCCTTTAACTTTTCCATCGCCGGTAATTTATTAACTACCCACGGAATAATTCTGATATTATTTTTGCGGCAATACTTGACCGTTTCCTCGTCAACTTTTGGA
>JBGTHN010000448.1:0-3785 GCA_041746235.1 Pyrinomonadaceae bacterium
ATTTGCCGGCAGCGATCAGGTTTTTCCAGATTTTATTACAAAACATATGCCGAGCGGTTTAAGTGGCTTAGTCATTGCGGCAATTTTTGCTGCGGCTTTGTCCAGTTCGCTCAATTCGATTGCGGCAACTTTTGTCAACGATCTATACAAACCATTCAAGAAAAAAGTTACCGACAAACATATTCTAAAAGTTTCGCATTGGCTGACGCTTTTATTCGGTATAGTTCAAATTGTCGTCGCATTGATTTTGATGAATTTTAATCGTTCTGCTTTAAGCGTTGCATTATCGGTTGCATCTTTGATGAACGGTCCCGTTCTGGGTGTTTTTCTTGTCGGCTCTTTTTTGCCGAAAGTTAAACAAAACGCCGCTTTGGGTGCAATGATCTTTAGTTGTGTAGTGATGGCATTTATAACTTTTAACACTTCAATTGCCTGGACCTGGTATGTTTTATTCGGCAGTTCGCTGACATTTTTTATGGCGTGGGTCTTGAGTTTTGTATTTAAAGATTCTGAGTAAACCTATTTTGTATTATGAAAAAATTATTTTCTATTTTTGTCCTCTTTAATTTATTCCTTTCGCTTTTTCCGTTTGCATTGGTTTCAAACGGCGAAACAAAATTTCGCCCCGACGAAAAAGCATACGCACACGCCGATAAACTTTTGAAAAATATGTCTATTGAGGCAAAGATCGGTCAACTTGTACATATCGGTGTCAATGCCGAATTTATGAATCAAGACAGTGCTGAATTTTTGCGTCTAAAAAAACAAATAGTTGAAAATAAAGTCGGTGGAATCACAGTATTTGTCGGCGGAGTTTATGAAACGGTGCATCTTGTAAATCGTATGCAGGAAGCATCGGAAATTCCACTTTTGATTTCGGCAGATTTTGAAACAGGTGTCGGAATGCGGTTTCTGGAAACGGTAAATCTGCCTTGGAATATGGCGATCGCGGCAACCGGAAAACCCGAATATGCAAAACGTGTGGGAAATATCACCGCACGCGAAGCAAGAGCGATGGGCGTGCAATGGGTTTTTGCTCCAGTTGTTGATGTCAATAATAATTCACAAAATCCGGTCATAAATGTGCGAAGTTTTGGTGAAGATCCATTTGAAGTTGCAAAATTCGGTGCGACATTTTCACAAGGATTGCAAAGCGGAAATGTTCTGGCGACAGCAAAACATTTTCCCGGTCACGGCGACACGGCGATTGATTCGCATCGTGGTTTGCCGGTCATAGATTTTTCGCGTGAACGTCTGGAAAAAACCGAATTTGTTCCCTTTCGTGAAATCATAAAAAGCGGTGTCGGTTCGGTTATGATCTCGCATATTTCAATGCCGCAACTCGACGGCGAAAAGGTCGAACCTCTGAAAAATTCGATCAAAGCCGAATATACGCAGGAAGAAGTTAAGACCGAAGGCACGACAATGCCCGCAACGCTTTCAACAAAGATCGTTACGGATATTTTGAAAAATGATATGAATTTTGACGGACTTATTGTAACCGATGCAATGGATATGAGCGGTTTGACAAAATATTTTAATCAGAACGAAGCGGCAGTTATGGCGATTTTGGCGGGAAATGACGTTTTGATAAAACCTGCCGATACAGATGCAACAATTTGGGGAATCAAAAATGCTGTCGAAACGGGCAAAATAAAGGAAGAACGCATCAATCAATCAGTTAGAAAAGTTTTAGCATGGAAATATAAACTCGGACTTTTCAAACAAAAGATCACGCCTTTAAATGAAATTGATAAAATCGTTTCAAATCAGGAAACACGAAATTTAAGCGATGAAATTGCGAGAAATGCGATAACTTTGGTAAAAAATGAAGATAACACTCTACCTTTAAAAGCGAATCAAAAAGCAGTTGTTTTGTGCATTACAAACGGAAAAGATATTGAAACAACGGGGAAAACATTTGTCGAAGCATTAAAGGCAAACGGCGTAAATGCGGAAAGAATCGCACTTGATGAACGCTCAACCGAAAAAGAAATTTCGACCGCATTTGAAAAAGCAAAAAAAGCGGACATTGTTTTAGCAGGACTTTTCGGGCGTGTCCGAAGCGGTGCAAAAAACAGCGTCGGAATTCCCGAAGCAGGTGAAACGGCATTGCGAAAGATTCTGAAAAGCGATGTAAAAACGATCTCCATCGCATTTGGAAATCCGTATTTGATCTTAGGTTTCCCGGAAATGAAAAATTACATCGTTTCTTACGGCGATATGCATTCACTCCAAAAAGCAACGGCAAATGCCCTCGTCGGTAAGACAGATTTTTACGGAAAATTGCCAATTACAGTCGGAGAATATAAACGCGGAACAGGTTTGAATTTGAAAAAATAAAACATACAAAAGTTATATAGAATCTTTCCTAAATAAGCATCCAAGATTTTTTAACGCAAAGTCGCAAGGGTGCAAAGTCGCAAAGAAATTTATTGTTTTTATGCTGACAAACTCCTTTGATTTTATAAAATTCTGACCGCCACCAATAATTTTATAAAACTTTGCGTCTTTGCCACTTGGCGACTTTGCGTTAGAAATCTTTATGTTCAATCTTTTCAAAGTTTTATATTGGAAAGATGTCTAATAAGACTTTTTACTTTTTACTATTATTTCTTTGACTTAAATTTCTCTTCGCGTGCATCAAAATTTTCACGGCAAAGTTTTGTAAATTCTATACCGATCGGCGAAAAATATCCGCCACGCAGACGTGCCAAACCTAGATTCCATTTTATCTCAGCACCTTCGATCCACCACGAAACAACTTTTTTACTTTTAACTTCGTCGAGAGAATTTTTCGCTCCGGCAATACCGACTCCCATATTATTTTCGACCATTTTGTTGATCGCTTCTTGCCGCGAAAGTTCCATTACAACGTGTGGTTTTAAGTTATGTGCATCAAAAAAATCATCAATCATACGGCGTGTATTTCCGCCTTTTTCGCCAAGAATTAGATTTTCTCCGGCAAGTCGTGCGGCACTGATATATTTTTCTTTTGCGAGCGGATGACTCGGATGTGCAAGTGCCACAACCTCATCACTGTAAAGTAATTCGGTTTGAATATTCGGCTCTTCGATCGGCAAAGAAACAAATGAAATATCAATTTCGCCGTGCTGAATTTTATCAACCAATTTTTCTGTCGTTCCCGAAGTTACGGAAAGTTCTGCGTTGGGATATTTATTTATTAATTTTTCTAAAATTGAAGGAAGTTGCTCGGTCGCAAACATCGCCGAAGCCGAACCGATTCGCAGACGACCGTGTTCCGCACCTGCAATTCCGGCTAACTCTTCAAGTGCGGAATCGTGTTCACGTAAAATACTTCTTGCCCGACTAAGAAGTAATTCGCCCGCCTCGGTCAAAATAACTCTACGCGGGGTTCGCGTAAAAAGCGGTAAACCGATCTCTTCTTCCATCTGACGAATTTGCATCGAAACCGCCGCTTGTGTAACGTGAACACGCTTTGCTCCGGCAGTAAAAGTCTTTTCTTCAGCGATCGCAATAAAGGCTTTTAATTGTTTTATTTCCATTTTGGTTAGTCAGTTGATAGTTGATAATTGTCAGTTGTTGGTTGAAACTATTTGAGAGTTGTTTGATCTACTTAAACTGACAATTGACTACTAACAACTGACAACTATCCATCATCAAAATATCTTATTGCTTTTATAAAATTATTTGAATTTGATTATATGCCAACTATCAATAAAATAGAAGTGTTTTGGAAGTAAAAAGTAAAAAGTAAAAAGTAAAAAGTTTTTTTAATTGATGCCTAAATATAAAAATAATCC
>JBGTHN010000449.1:0-2697 GCA_041746235.1 Pyrinomonadaceae bacterium
ATCGCCATCCGTTTGCCGCGTATCTTTCTGATCTCTTCAGTCGAAAGTTTGCGAACGTCAACGCCATCAAAAATGATGTCGCCATTGACGATCTTGCCCGGAGGTTCGGGAATCAGACGCATCACCGATAAATTTGTTACCGACTTGCCGCTTCCTGATTCGCCAACTATCCCAAGCGTTTCGCCCCTTTTAAGTTCAAACGTAATGCCGTCAACCGCTTTGACGACACCATCTTCCGTCTGAAAATATGTTCTTAGGTCATTGACCGATAAAATTGTTCCGTTTGTTTCGCTCATTTATTTTTTATTTTTTATTTTTCAAACTTAGAATCACATTGCCTTAACTCTGATTTTTCAAATAGGTTTATTCGTTTTACAACAGCTGAAAAACATTGTTCCTACAAAATATATAGACTTTCTATTTACATTCCCGCATTCCGCTATTTTCGACAATATCTATAACTGTAATAACCTTTTTGCCTCTGATAGTTGTGTAATAAAACTCTATTCCTTTAAAGCGTAATCCTTTTCTAGGTTTACCGTATGCTTTTTGTAATTGACTAACTGTACTTTTATTTAAAACAATACCTTTTGCAGTCTTGACCTTTGCCGGTGAACGCATTTCGATGACAAAAATCTCCTGTGTTTTGTCATTTTGGCAATAATAAAAAGACATACCATTGCGGTATTTCATTTGAGCCGAATACTTTCCGAATTTAACCATTGAAAAGTTCTTGCCATATTTCTTTATCACATCCGCTCGCGTTGATTTACCAACTCGTAACCCGTCAACACCGACTCCGGCTTTCGCAACTTTATATGAACTTTTTTGTGCTGTTACATTCAATGACAATCCCGCTAAAAGCAAAATTATCAAGGCTAAATTTATTCTCCTCATCTTTTCCTTTAGAATTTTCTAGTTTGCGGATCAAGAGCATCTCTCAGCCCATCACCTAAAAAGTTTAACGAGAAAAGCGTCAAAGCCATCGTTACGCCCGGAAAAATCAACTGCCACGGGAATATTTGAATATTTTTTATTCCCTCGGCACATAAACTTCCCCAAGATGCGTAAGGAGGTTGGACTCCGATTCCCAAAAACGATAAAAATGCTTCCGTCAACATCACGGAAGGAACGGTCAATGTTGCATAAACGATAACTGGTCCGAGAGCATTCGGAACGAGGTGTCGGAAGATAATGCTCGGCGTGGAAACACCTGTTGCTTTTGCCGCTAAGACAAACTCTTGATTTTTCAAAGTAAGAATTTGTCCACGCACAACTCTTGCCATCGTCAGCCACGAAACTAAACCTAACGCAAAGAATAGCAAGAAAATTTGACTGATACCTTGGTCGCCACCAGCTAAGAAAACTATCCACGAAGGAGTTGCGTCACCGCTAAAAACTTTCAACAAAACAATAACGATGAGAATGTATGGAATCGCATAAATGATGTCCACGATACGCATCATTATGTTATCAACCTTGCCACCCAAATAACCCGCAATCGAACCATAAGAAACACCGACGATAAGCGAAACAAAAGTTGAAATAATTCCGACCATCAACGAAATTCTTCCACCTTGTAAAACTCTGGCAAGCAAATCGCGTCCTTTATCATCTGTTCCCATTGGATGTTGAAGCGAAGGCGAAAATGAATTAACTAATTCGCCGCCGCCGACATCGGACGGAATGTATTCAGCCGTATAACCTGTAAGCCATTTGATTATCCAAGGTCCGACAATAACTGCTAATGTCATCAACGAAATAACGATCAATCCGAAGACAGCCAACTTGTTTTTCAAAAGACGCTTCCAAGCATCTTTCCCAAGCGATGTTCCTTTTATTTCCTGTGTATTTTCTGCCATAGTTTTATGTTTCTATTACAAATTATGATTCTTCAACAAATCTGATTCTCAACTATTTCTCTTAATCAATGCAGTCATAAAATTACTCGTATCTAATTCGCGGATCTAAGAATCCATAAGAAATATCAACTGCTAGATTAAATATCATAATTAAAATGGAAAAGAATGCGACGATGCCTAAAATTAAAGGCTCATCACGATTCAAAACCGATTGTATAAAAAGATTGCCAAGCCCGGGAATCGCAAAAATCTTTTCAACGACAACCGTTCCGCCAAGCAATCCCGCAAGTGCCGGACCGGTAAATGAAACGACCGGAATAATGCCGCCTCGCAATGCGTGTTTTAATAAAACGGTTTTTTCGTCCAAACCTTTTGCTCTCGCGGTTCTGATGTAATCTGAACGCAGAACTTCGAGCATTCCGGCTCGTGTTAAACGTGCAATATACGCCGCATACGCCAAAGATAAAGTTACGATGGGCATTATTAAATAAGGTATTCCGCCCCAACGTGCCGGTGGCAACCAATAAAGTCCCAATGAAAATATCAAAACCAAAATCGGACCGACAACGAAATTAGGCACAGAAAGACCAAGCATAGCTATCGCCATCGAAAGATAGTCAAACATCGAATTTTGTTTTAATGCGGCAATAATTCCGGCAGATAACCCGAGAATCAATGCCAATAAATACGCAAAAAATCCGATGGTTGCCGAATATGGTAGATGTTCTTTGATAACTTCATTGATCGTGCGATCTTGGAATCGTAGAGATGTGCCGAAATCCAATTGCACAATATTTAACATCATAATTCCATATTGCTGATACCAAGGCTTATC
>JBGTHN010000450.1:0-3004 GCA_041746235.1 Pyrinomonadaceae bacterium
ACGAGGAGATTAATTAATGAGTGAAAAAGGCGTGGACATTGCTCCCGCAGATGGGAAATTAGGTATTTTGTTGGTTGGACTCGGTGCGGTCAGCACTACGTTCGTTGCCGGAGTTGAAGCTATCAAGCGTGATATATCGAAGCCAATCGGTTCTTTGACGCAGATGGGAACGATTCGTCTTGGCAAACGCACAGACAATAATGTGCCGATGATAAAGGATTTTGTGCCGTTGGCGACTTTGGATGATATTGTCTTTGGTGCGTGGGATATTTTTGAGGAAAATGCATTTGATGCGGCGATGAATGCGGGGGTTTTGGAAAAGGATCTGTTAAATCAGGTTTCTGAACAACTTGCTTCGTTGAAGCCGATGAAAGCGGTTTTTGACAATCGTTATGTAAAGCGTCTGGACGGCAAAAATGTACAAACGGGCAAGAACAAGATGGAACTTGCCGAGCACTTGATGCAGGACATCGTTGATTTCAAACAGGAAAACAATTGCGACAGAGTTGTGATGGTTTGGGCGGCTTCAACGGAGATTTTCCTTGAAACTTCGGAAATCCACGAATCAATTGAAGCGTTGGAAAAAGCGATGTATGACAATGATGAAAACATCGCACCTTCGATGATCTATGCTTATGCGGCAATAAAATCAGGCGTTCCGTTTGCAAATGGAGCTCCGAATTTAACGGTTGATATTCCGGCATTGACGAAATTGGCTGAAGACGAAGGCGTTCCCATTTGCGGAAAAGATTTCAAAACGGGACAAACTTTGATGAAAACCATCTTAGCTCCGGGTTTTAAATCGCGTATGCTCGGACTCGACGGTTGGTATTCGACGAACATTTTAGGAAACCGCGACGGCGAAGTTTTAGACGATCCCGAAAACTTCAAAACAAAGGAAAATTCAAAACTTTCGGTGCTTGATACGATTTTGCAACCCAAAGTTTATCCTGATCTATACGGAGATTATTCGCACGTTGTCCGGATCAATTATTATCCGCCGCGTGGCGATAATAAAGAAGGCTGGGACAATATAGACATCTTTGGGTGGCTCGGATACAAAATGCAGATAAAAGTTGATTTTCTGTGTCGTGATTCGATCTTAGCTGCACCACTTGTGCTTGATCTGGCTTTATTTTTGGATCTGGCAAAACGTGCGAAGATGAAAGGTTTGCAGGAATGGCTTTCGTTCTATTTCAAAGCACCGCAAACACCACCCGATCTTTATCCCGAACACGATCTGTTCATTCAACTCAAAAAATTGAAAAACACTTTGCGTTATATGAAGGGCGAAGATTTGATCACGCATTTGGGTGTTGAGTATTACGATGACGGAGAAGATTAAGAATTCACGTTTCACCAACTTATATTCGTCGAAAATACTTATTTTGACATTTATCTTTGGTGTAAGTTTTTTACTTTTCGAGGTTTTGATATTGCCCAAAAGCCGGATCAGTCTGGTTATTTTAGCAAGACATTTTAACGAAGGCAGTTATTGGAGATTTTTGTTTGTATTATCTCTTTCAATAACTGCCTTTTGTTTGTTTTTGAGTTTTGTTTACTCCGCTTTTGCCTCGTCTGTTAAATATCGAATAATTTATTTTTTGATATTTTCGGTATTAGTTTTTATTCAATATGGATA
This sequence comes from Pyrinomonadaceae bacterium, assembly GCA_041746235.1. GTDB lineage: Bacteria > Acidobacteriota > Blastocatellia > Pyrinomonadales > Pyrinomonadaceae > Aridibacter. The sequence continues at coordinate 1,643 of JBGTHN010000450.1, forward strand.
TTACGAAGCGTTTGAAAGTTTCCCGAGATTTCAAGAAATGGAAGTTGCTTTGTATTCGCCGAATTGGGAAATATTTACAAGTGCGATCTTTGCATATTTTAACTATATTGCATTAATTCCGGTAATAATTTTTGGTGTTTTATTGCTTAAAACCCAAGTGATGTTTGAAAAAGGTTTGAAACCGTTTCTCGTTATCATATTTTTGTTTGTCGGATTCTTTTTTCTCACAACTTATTTTACAAAAAACACTTTTTACGTAAATTCATTAAACAACGGAGTCCGAACTTTGGTCAGTTTTCCCGTTATTTGGTATGTTGGCACTATAAATGATACTCCAAAAAGTCTTCATTATTATGTTAAACGCACAAATATCGAATATCAATCTACGGCACAACCGCCAAACAATATTGTGTTTATTGTAGATGAATCAGTTCGTTCCGATCATTTAAGTTTGAACGGTTATGAGATTCCGACTACGCCAACATTAGAAAAATTAAACGAACAAGGTTTGATTAAAAATTGGGGGACTGCTGTATCGGGAACTACTTGCAGTATTACATCGAACGGCTTGATGCTGACCGGATTGAATGAATTTCCAGACACGGATTATAAAATTTACAAACTGCCGACAATTTTTCAATATGCCAAAGCTATGGGCTACAAAAATTATTATTTTGATGGTCAAACTTCGATGCTCTGGAATGGGAAATTAAATGATATTGCGGATTTTGGAAAATGGATAACTGCTCACGAACTAGGCAAAAATGTTAAGCAAAAATACGAAGTTGATGTGGAGATTGCCAAACAAATTAAAGCAATTGTCAGAGGTTCGACAGGGAATTTTATTTGGGTTAATAAATACGGAGTTCATCAATCTTATGTTGATTCGTATCCTCAAAGTAAAGCTGTGAAAGATGCTTATTTAACAAAATCAAGCGACGGAAAAGACGCAGAAAATGTGGATGTTAAATATGATGAAGCACTTCGATATAATTCGGAAAGTTTTTTCTCGGAACTTACCAACAATGATAATTTTGGGAAGAATACGATTTACGTTTACACGTCAGATCATGGACGTGCATTGAAAGAAAATGGAGTAATTGCAACTCATTGCTCAAACACAAAACCCGAAGCCTCAGTTCCTTTATTTTTACTTTCAACGCCGGAAAACTTGCCGGAAGTTGAGACGGATTTTAAGGCTTCGCATTCAAATATTTTTGCGACATTGCTTGATCTAATGAAGTTTCCGGAAGGTGAAAGAAAGTATAAATATGCAATCTCATTATTGAAGGCAAAAGGTTTAGATTCGAAAAAAAGAACTTATTATGTAGGAGATCTGCAAAAAATGGATGAAGGGCGGAA
>JBGTHN010000451.1:0-2604 GCA_041746235.1 Pyrinomonadaceae bacterium
CCATCCTTTTTTGTTAATCTATTTAAGAATGTAACATTTGTAGCCTTGTTTTTTATTTTTTATAGGAAAGCCCTAGGCAAAACAATACAAGTTTGCATCATTTTGCCCGTTTTTGCTAATTGCTTTTTTTTATCGCAAAGACTCTATTTTGCTTCCGGCGTATCTTCATTGAGCCAATCCTGATAAGCCTTAAAATCAGGTTTTCGACCGAGAAAATCTTCAACCAATTGCTCCGCTGGTTTTGAACCGCCCGGTGCGAGAATCGTCTGACGATAGCGTTTGGCAACATCCGGCGACATCAAGTTCGATTTATCGAATTCGCTGAACATATCTTTAGCGATCACGAGCGACCACATATATGTATAGTAGATCGCCGAATAGCCGTCGAGATGTCCGAACGCCGCTTGCATATGCGTGTCATCAACAAATGGGAACGGCGAATATTGATCGTTGATGTCCTTGATAAGATCATCAGTGTTTACCTTTGAAGGTTCGCGGTCGTATATGCTCAGAGAAAGTCTCGCATATTCCATCTGTCGTCGAACTCTCAAACCTTTTCCAAATTCTTCGGCTCGATTCATTTTCAAAACGAGCGAAGTTGGAATTGGCTCATTCGTTTTATAGTGTTTCGCAAATGATTGAAGTGTCGCCGGATTTTTCGTCCATTCTTCCAATAATTGCGAAGGTGCTTCGACAAAATCCCATTCGGTTGAAATTCCACCAACGCCGATCCATTTTTGACGACCTGCGAACATTGAATGAATCAAATGCCCGAATTCGTGGAAAAATGTTTCGACATCGCTATATTCCATCAATCCCGGATTATCTTCAGTTTGGTCAGGGAAGTTGCAAACCAAAGTTGATTCGGGAATTTGCTTCCCGGCAACGCCCGTGCGAATTCCAAAATGTGCGGCGTGGCTGTATTTGCCTTCGCGTGGGTGCATATCTAGATAAAAACGCCCGACGAGTTTGCCGTTCTCGAACATTTCCCAAAGTTCAACTGTTTCGTGCCAAACAGGAGCATTTTTTACTTGCTTAAATGTTACGCCGAAAAGTTTAGCCGTTACGTCCAAAACACCGTCTTTTACCTTTTCATATTGAAAATATGGTCGGACACTTTGCGAATCAAAACTATAACTTTCTTTACTGACAAGTTCTGTGTAATAACTTTGTTCCCAACGGTTAACAGCTTTCGCATTCGCTTCATCCTTTTGCTTGCGTTTTAATAATTCCTGATATTCACGCATTGCTCTGTCTTCCGAAGCATTAACGATCTTAGTAATAAAATCATCAGCATTTTTCGCCGATTTGATCATTTTATCGGCAGTTACATAATCGGCATAATTATCAAAACCGAGCAATTTCGCTAATTCATAACGCTTCGCCGCAAGACGATCAAGCACTTCCATATTTTCAGGAAACGCACGATTGTTGTATGCAAAATACATCGCCTTTCGCAACTTTTCACTTTTCGCATAAGAAAAAACGGGAAGTGCATCGGGATATTCCGTCGTCAAAATGATCTTTCCGTCGGCATTTGGTTTATGACCGTCAATATAATCTTGCGGCAAGCCTTCCAATTCCGACACATCATCAACCGTTACGGTTCGTTTGCCATTGCGTATATTGCGTCCGAATTCTTGACCGATCAATGTTATTTCATCGTTTAATTCTTTAACTCGTCTGCGTGTCGCTTCATCTTTATCAACGCCGCCGAGTTTGAAATTTTGCAAGGTCTTCTCGACATAATACTTCGTCGTCGCATCCGCTTTGCTTAGATCAATCGCGACGAGTGCATCATAAACACCACGATTTAAGGATAATTCCGTATAAAATGCCGAAATCTTTTGCGAGATCTTTTCAGCAGTTTCACGAAAATCTTTATCAGGATGAACATTTTCTATCAATCCCGACTGATTTCCCGCCGCGTCCAATAAAAGCTGAATCTCATCATAAGGTACAAGCGTATTTTCAATCGTCCGCTTTCCTTTGACTGAGAGCATCTTTTTCAAAGTCTTATCAGCCTTCGCAAGACGCTCATTCTGCATTTTCGTAAACTTGTCCGCCGTTAAACCCTTTGTCCAAAACGGATTATCGTTCTTCGCCAAAACTTCCGTATTTACCAAACCTGTCATAATAAATGCTGTTACAAATAAAAATAAAATTTTTCTCATTTAATTCTCCATCAATATTTAATCAATTGTCCAATGTCTTGAGCTAAAGTATCCGATATGTCGAGGGAAAGCTAAACGCCATATAGATTCCACGTCTAATTTTTTAGATGCAAATGAGTGAGTTGTGTTGCAAGTGGATTTATTTTAGTTGGGCGAAATCATTTTCCCGAATGTTTAAATTCAATTATTTGATTTTGCAAAATTTCAAATATAGTTTCGCCTTTTGTTGACTCAATTCCCCATGGTAATTCAGTGTTGATTTTCACAATATCCCGACTAGCTATATTTTGGGTTTCTATTATTTCGCACCCGACAATTCCATCTACCGGATAATTGCTGTTTTTATCAAGTATTTCGGTTGTAAAAATTGGAACTTTATCATTAAAAGTCTTTACCGATCCGTAAGCATCAACAAATTGACATTCAACAA
>JBGTHN010000452.1:0-1765 GCA_041746235.1 Pyrinomonadaceae bacterium
ACCAATTACTTTCTGCTTTCTTACCTTTCGTCAGTAACTCTAACTAACTTTGGGTCTTCGTTTGTTGTTTCGTCTTCGGAATGATTTTGTCCAAATCCGTTTTGCTTAGAAACATCAATATAATCGTCTTCATATTCTTGATCGTTTGAAGAATAATGATGAGTAGATGAGTTTGATTCAGTCGAATTTGATAACAACATATCAGGTGGCGGAATTTCTTCGGGCGGATAAAATGAGGGAATATCATATTCATCGCCTTCCGAACCATCTTTGGTAACAAGTTCGGCAATGTCACCCAGATCAATAAAAAAGTCTGCGACATCAATCAAATGGGGTGCGGTATTGGAACGAAAACCGGCAACTTCGACGCGACAGCCTTTATATGCAACCGCATTTAAAGCATAAACAAAATCTTCGTCACCGGAAACAAGAACTGCTGTGTCATAACGACCCGCAAGACTGAGCATATCAACGGCGATCTCAACATCTAAGTTGGCTTTGCGTGTGCCGTCGTAAAAAGTTTTCAATTCCTTCTGCACGACGCGAAAACCGTTTCTCCGCATCCACAGTAGAAAACCTTGCTGTCGTTCCGCACCGGCATCTACGCCTGTGTAAAAGAACGCACGGAGAAGTCTTCCGTCGCCGAGAAGGACTCGCAGAAGTTTATTGTAATCAATGTCTAAATTATGAAAACGTGCCGCGTGAAATAAATTATTACCGTCAATGAAAACTGCTACGCGACCACGATGCCCAAATTGCCAAGTGGAACTTGTTCTCGAGTCAAACTGCATTTTTTTAAAACCCTTATAAAATAGTGAATAAACAAAAGTTAGGACTATATTTTGATACGAAGCAGAATAGTAAGAAGTTTAATGAAAACTTGAAAAATATGTGTTTCTTAATGTTAAAAGATATTTTTAATAAAATAGTTTAATAAGTCTGCGATAAAATTATAGAATCAAATTACAATCCGATAAAAAGCCAAAGGCTCTTTTATAGTGTGCCTTTTTGGGCATAAATTGGTCAAGCAAATTTATCCTTTAACACAATACACGCTTTCGGAGTATAATCAAAAAGCGAGGTATTTATGGAACAAAAGACTGATAAAATTCATACGGAAAAATGGTTAGATGATTTGCCTTTGCAAACGGAAGTTGCCGGTTATAAACCCGAAGAAATGATCGTTTGCAATAAATGCAACAGAAAAAATCCACCGACGAGACTTGATTGTATCTATTGCGGAGTTGAAATGGAATTTGACGAAAGTCAAAGCCAACTGCTTAAACCCGCTTTGCGAAAGATCGAACCGCACATCAAAGGATTTAATCTAATTTATCTAGCCAATCTTGAAACTTGGGATGAGCATCAACTGACTGAAGTTGCCAATATGACACGACAGAGGAAAGTTGATCTGGCGAAATTGGTTGAAAAAAACAAACCGCTTCCGCTTGCCCGTGCAGAGTTTAGAAAGGAAATGGAGATCGTTGCAAAAAGATTGGAGGAAATGGGAATTGAAACCTTGATTTTTGACGATGAAACATTTGAATTGGAAGAACTTCCGAACAGACTTCGCGGATTGGAGTTTCAAGACGACAAACTTTCGGCGATACTTTTTAATACAAATGAAATTGTTGAGATAAAAAAAGAAGATTTGGCATTGATTGTTGTTGGTGCGGTTTTTGAAAAGAAACTTGAATCAACCGAAAAACACAGTAAAAAAGGCGATAATAAAGTTTTGGACACGACTGAATATAGTTCGGATGAG
>JBGTHN010000453.1:0-6162 GCA_041746235.1 Pyrinomonadaceae bacterium
TAGCTGTCGCAGTCAATAAGTTTGACAGTTCCATCCGCCAGCACAACACAATTTCCGTGATTTACATCACCGATAACGTGCGAATATTTATGCAGACTGTAAAACGCACGAGCGAGATTTGTCGCCGTATGAACAAGATAATGCCAAGTTGCTTGCGGAAAATGTATACGGCGGCTTTTTAAGGAATAGAGTTCGTGAATTTCCTTCGCCTTGATATTCGGCATCAAAAAACCGACGGTTCTTCCATTCGGTTCGTCGTGCAAAGTTTCAACAACCCAAGCCGCAACTTTGAGCAAACGCTCATTTTTATTTTCCGCCATCAAGCGTAATTTATCGGCTTTTTCATCAGTTATCGGTTCGTGATAGATTTTAGCAACGAGTTCGGTATTTCCTTCACAAAAATAAACCGTCCCTTCGCCGCCTCTGCCGATCTCTCCGGCTAAAACGTGAGCATTTCCTTTACTATCGTAATAAGTGGGCATAACTTCTCCCTAAAAACTTTTTCACCTTTTCACTTTTTCACTTTTCTCTATTCCCATCGCTCTCGAAGCCAAAACGATTGTTTTGTCATCATCCGTTTTCTCATTTAACTTTGGCGAAGCGAGAAAAGTTTCAAGTTTTTCATTCAAACCGTTTGCCTCCAGACTCTTTCTAAGCGGAGCGATCATCGGCAATAAAAATGGTTCGTGCGGAGAATTATCTTGATAATCAACCGCAACCGAATAAATTCCGTCGGAAAATAAGATCAAATCTTCGATCGGTTCTTCGATTCGTGCAAAACGCAGACTTTCCGCCGCCGTTTCATCCGTCAAAAAATCCGTCATATTTACATATTCAGCATCAGCAGGTTCAACGCCGAAACGATAACTTTTCGCTTCGCCCGAAGTAGAATAAACCGCTCCGCCATCGCCAACCTGATAAAAGATTCCGCAAGATTTGCCGATCACAGCACCGACGAGAGTTGAAGCAAATTCGCGTATCTCTTTATCTTTTGCCTTTGCCTTTTCCGTAACTTTTGTTTGAAAATATTCAATCCAACGAACGGCAAAATCTTCATTTAACAGATCAATCGAAGATTCCGAAGTTTGCAGAAAAGCCTTTATTTGCTTGACAAAAGTTTCGCAAGCGATTTCCGCACCGATCTCGCCTTCGCTTGTGCTTCCCGCACCGTCGGCAACCGCCGCAACCAAAATTTCGTCTTCATTTAAACGAAAAGTTTCGCACGCAAATCTGTCCTGACAAGCCGTATCATTATTTAGATGCGACAAACCGACGACCGAAGCATGAGCATAACGCCATTTTTCAAAATCCATTAAACTTCCGCCCATCCGTAAGGTTTGTAATCGGGAATCGAAACTGTATCGTCAGGATTTGAACGCGAAACATTTTTGAGCGAAGCCGAGAGCCACAAGAAAAATTCTCTGAAACGTATGCCGCTCAATTTCATCGGTTCACGCACAGAGATTTCTTTTAGAATCTCAAAATTCGCATTGTGAACGCCGAGTGCGAAAAACGAAAATGATTTGCTTTCTTCGCCATTTCGAATTATTTGCGGAAGATTTTTCCAATTGTCAGTCGGTTCGCCGTCGCTCATAAGGAATATCCACGGGCGAAATAATTTGATTCCGTTCGTCCGCAAAATCTTTTTGCGTTCTTGTAAAAGTCCTAAACCACGTTCGACGGCATTGCCAAGCGGCGTGTTTCCGGACGCTTCCAATGTCGGCACACGAAATTCGTCAACCGTTGTAAAATTCTGCATCACACGCACCGGACCGAAAGTTACAACCGAAAGTTCAACTCGTTTCATCGCCAAAGAATCGTTATAAAGTTCGTCCCGAAATGTCTGCAAACCCCGATTTAATTCATCAATCGAATCGCCCTGCATTGATGCAGATGTATCCAGAAGAAGTATGCAAGGACAACGCGGTTCGGGATTTTCTGCAAATTCCGCCGCCGCAAAAGGCTGTTGTTCATCGTAATTATGTGTGTGGTCGTTCATAATTTTTGTAAGTTTTTCCAAAAAGAAAACTATTCAATAAACTTTTTTTGTAGGACGAATTATAACATTATTTTGTTTTAAGAAAAGAAAATTTATTCTTCTGTTGCGACATATAAAATTACTGTGCTATATTCTTTTTCATTATGAGAATCGCTGCCTGCTAATCACATCGCAAATTTCCGTGTTCGTTTTTGCATTTTCCACAAACCGTAAAACGAATATCTCTTGCACACCTCGTGCATTATTTTATTTTTTTACAATTTTATAAGGATTTATAATTATGTCTAACTACGTAGAATCTACGTCAGAAATGACGTATGACAATTCATTTTGGTCAATTTTAAAGGAAGCGATACGCGGCTCGAATCGTGATTTTACAAAAGGCTCACTCGGTTTAGCGATATTTTTATTGGCTGTTCCGATGATTCTTGAAATGGTTATGGAAAGCGTTTTCGCAGTTGTGGACGTTTTCTTTGTAGCAAGTTTGGGTGCAGATGCTGTGGCGATCGTCGGCATTACGGAATCAATGATGTTTCTGATCTATGCTGTGGCGATGGGAATTTCTATCGGAGCGATGGCAACAGTTTCGCGTCGGATCGGTGAAAAAGACCCGGATGGTGCGGCAAAATCTGCGACACACGCAATTTATATGGGATTATTTGTGTCGGTCGTGATGGGCGTGATCGGGATAATTTTCGCTCCGCAATTTTTAACTTTGCTCGGTGCAGAACCGCAAGTTGTCGCGGAAGGAACGCTTTTCACACGCCTGATGCTTGGCGGAAATTTCGTTGTTGTGTTTCTATTTTTGCTCAACTCGATCTTTCGCGGAGCGGGCGATGCGGCAATTGCGATGCGTGTTTTATGGATCGCAAATATCTTAAATTGCATACTTGATCCGCTTCTTATTTTCGGTATCTGGATATTCCCCGAACTCGGCGTAACCGGTGCGGCAGTCGCAACCTTGATCGGTCGCGGAGTTGGCGTAATTTACGCTTGTTACCGTATGTTCTTTACCGAAAAGCGTTTTCAGATTCGTCGAGAACATTGGCTTTTTGATTCAGAGAGATTTAAGCGTTTGTTGAGTCTTTCTTGGGTTGCAATGCTACAATTTGCGATCGGGACAACAAGTTGGCTTGGGCTGATGGTTGTGGTTGCAAGTTTTGGAAGCGAAGCGGTTGCCGGATATACGATCGGGATTCGCATAATAATTTTTGCATTACTTCCGGCAATTGGTTTGGCAAATGCCGCCGCAACTCTCGTAGGGCAAAATCTCGGAGCAAAACAACCCGACAGAGCCGAAAAGAGCGTCTGGAAAGCGGCATTTTACAACGCAATTTTTCAGACTTCAATTGGAATTTTGTTCGTGATTTTCGCCGATCCGATCGCCAGAATTTTCACAGATGAACCATTAGTTTTGGCGTATGCAACTGATGCTTTGCGGATAATTTCCTATGGTTTTTTCTTTTACGCTATCGGGATGGTTTTGGAATCTTCCTTTAATGGTGCGGGCGATACTTGGACACCGACATATTTGAATTTATTCGTATTTTGGTTGTTTGAAGTTCCGCTTGCCTACACTCTCGCACATTATTTTGGAATGGAAGCACACGGAGTTTTCTGGGCAATTACGATTGCTTTTTCAGTGCTTGCTGTTGTTTCAACCATTTTGTTCAAACGCGGAAAATGGAAATTAATGGAGGTCTAGAATGCTAAAAAAATCTCCCACTTTTTAGCATTTCAAATAATTCAAATATTTTGGGTTTGATTTCTTTTCGATCTTGCAAATCAATAGGCAAGCACTATTTGCCAAGTGGACATTTATTCCGACATACTTGAACTTATTTATTTTGGCTATTCTACTTTTACCGATAAATTGGTTTAGTATTTGATTTTCACATTTTAAATTGAGATATGAAAATTTTTCACGGAACGGAAAATGCAAATATTTTGCGACCGACGGTTTTGACGCTCGGCGTTTTTGATGGTCTGCATCTTGGACATCAGCGGATTATGGAAACGGTTGTTGAACGTGCGAAAATCGTTGAAGCAGTTCCAACCGCAATAACTTTTGATCCGCATCCAAGAGCCGTTTTGCATCCCGAAAATTCTCCGCCACTTCTGCAAACACTTGACCAAAGACTTGCGAATTTTGAAGTTTTAGGAATCGAACAAGCGATCGTGATTCGATTTACTAAAGAATTTGCGAATCAAGATGCCGAAATTTTCTTGAAAGAAATAATTCACGAAAGACTGCAAGCAAAAGAGATTTATCTCGGACACGGTTTTGCATTCGGCAAAAATCGCGGCGGCAATATTGAACTTTTGAAAAAAATGAGCGAGGAATTAGGCTTTTATGCCGATGAAGTTGCGGAAGTCCGGCTACGCAATAAAAGAATCTCTTCATCAAAGATCAGACAATTATTAAACGACGGAAAAGTTAATATTGTCCGCCGAATGCTTAGGCGACCTTACGGCGTTGAAGGTGTGATAATTCGCGGCGACAGACGTGGACATACGATCGGTTTTCCGACTGCAAATCTTAAACCGCACAATCGTGTCATTCCCAAATATGGTGTTTATGCAACCGCAATTTTGATTGATGGCAAATGGCGAAAAGGAATTACAAACGTCGGAATTCGCCCGACATTTAAAGAAGATGCCGAACCTTCCATCGAAACATACATTTTTGATTTTGAAGGCAATCTCTACGGCGATGTTTTGCGTGTGCGTTTCCTGCACCGAATCCGCGACGAAAGAAAATTCAACGGAATTGATGAACTAAAAGCCCAGATTCATAAAGACACAAAAATTGCTTTAACATATTTTTCTCACGAAGGCGTAAAAAATATGTTAGAAATCGTTTAAGGCAATTATCAATTATCATCAACCTATAATTCTTAACTGTTGACTGATAACTGTTATCGTGGTTCGCCTTGCGATGTGAAAGCCGCCCAATAATATGGATTGCTTCGTTTTTTATCATTTATCATTTCGATTTGAGCCTGTCGCAAAGCCGAAGCTGGCGAAAGTTTTTTGCTTCCGAGCATTTCTGCATAGAATTTTGCCATCAATTCGGAAGTTGCTTCGTCGTTGACATCCCAAAGGCTGACGGCGACACGCTTTGCTCCGGCATACATAAATCCGCGGGTTAAACCGACCAATCCTTCGCCTTTTATTTCTTTGCCCAAACCTGTTCGGCAACCGCTCAAGACAACCATTTCGGCAGGAATTTTCAGATTATAAACATCGCCAACACGCAAAAATCCATCTTGTTCATTGCCGTTTTCGTCGAACATCGAAAAAACTATACCGCTCAATTCCGGGTTTTCATTATTGATAAAACCGTGTGTTGCAAAATGGACATATTTGAAATCTGCTAAATCGGACGACATTGCCGCCGATTTGTTTGCCGTAAAATCAAGCAATTTTTCGCGTTTATTTTTGGGAACATTAGCACTTATCAAATCGGCTTCACGACGTGTAAAAGGCAAACGCGGCAAGTCCAAACCATTGCGTGTTAATGAAAGATCAATGCCTCGTGTCTGTTTTTTTGAAATGGCAACATATTCGATATTTGTTTTTTTTCGCTTGGAAATTGTTTGAAATCGTTCATCTGTTTTGTCGAAAATCGGATCAGCCAGAACCGCCAAAGTTTTCGACGGAATTTTGCGATTCGCCGTTTCCCTTCGCAAAACCGCTAAGACCGAAACCGATGGAAGATTAACTATTTCATTGGTTTCAATTAGAAACTGTCCTTCGTTTTTGCTTTGAATTTTGAGGGCGGCGAAAGGCACATATTGCAAAGCTCCATCGGCGACGATCAGAAGTTTTTTGTTTTGCAAAAATGACTTTGCCGGAGAAATGATCTTTTCGCTCAATTCTCTTGAAAATTTTTGTATATCCGAATCGGCGATAAAAATACGGTCATCTCGTTCGTTCGCAGTTTCAAATTTTACCTGCTTATTTCGTGCTGTTAATGCTTCATAAAATTCTCGTGCGTTTTTTTCAATTTCACTTTTTGCGGGAAGTTCGATCCAACGAAAATCGTTTTTTGAAACTATCCACAAATAACTTTTCTTTTCGCCCAAAGCATATTCAAGCAAGACAGAATCTTCGTCTAAAACTTCTGCTTGAACTTCCCTCAAACTCAAAGTCTGCGGTTG
>JBGTHN010000454.1:0-2882 GCA_041746235.1 Pyrinomonadaceae bacterium
CCCAAAATTCCGTTGCTCGGATTGCAGGAATAGATATTCAAATCATCAGCCGAACCTTGATGAAGTGCATTTTTCATAGCACTTTCGGCAGAACCGTAACAACCGTTATACCAATTTGCATTTGTTGTGCGATCAACACTAACAAGATTAAATGAAAAACCATAAACGGCATTAGCCGCATTTAATATATTAATCTGGTTATTTATCATTTGGGTTGTAACATCGCCATTGGAAACTCCCGAACCTTGATTAACAACGTGGAAGTAAACATTTATAACTCCGCCTGTCGGTGGTGGAGGTGTCGGCGTTGGAGTTGGTGATTTTGGTGGTTTATTACCACCTCTTGCATCGCTCGTATTTCCGCCTCTCAAATTTGCTAAACGCACAGCAAAATCAGTTTCGGCGGCAGCGATTTTTTCAGGATCGTGGTCAGTTGCACAAGCTCTGTTTCCTCTAACAATTACCGGCTTTTTATCATTAACCTCGTTGTCTGATTTAAGCTGAGCATTTGTCGTATAGTTCAGCCCAAAAAAGGTCAAAGCTATTACAGCAAAGCCGAAAACGGCTATAAGCATAGTGATTTTTTTCATCTGTCGGTTGTCTCCTTAAAAGTAAATTTATCTATCTATAGGATAGCGGTTTAATATATATATATTGGAGTTTTTACCGATCTAATTTTCGGGGCATTTGCATAAATAGTTCGGGAATTTACGCAAAATAAAATTAAATGACCTATCTAACTTATGAGCATTTAGAAGTTATGTCAATTTCAATTGCATCTTATTTTAACAACTTAGACATCTTATTCACTTGATAATAAAGTTTTGAGAGGAGTTTTTTTATGTCTTTTCCAAGAAAAATAGTTCATACATCCGCCTTTTTGCTTCTAGCATTTGTTTTTGCCTGCCAGACTGATTTTCCGACAATTGCCCAACAAGATACGGCAAAACTGCTTTCAAATTCTGAAAATATCGAAAAACCGAAACTCGCCGAAATAGAATCTGCCGAAATTCGCAAAGTATTGGCGAGTGCAAATAAACAGATTGAAATAACAACGGAATACACGCAAAAATATTACACGATCTCTTATCCAAACGGTGATGTGCCGAAAGAAACCGGAGCTTGCACAGATGTTGTTATTCGTTCATTCAGAGCCGCAGATGTGGATTTGCAAAAAGAAGTTCACGAAGATATGAAAGCGAACTTTTCAAAATATCCAACCAAATGGGGCTTAAAGAATCCTGACACAAACATTGACCATCGAAGAGTTCCGAACTTGCAAACTTTTTTTGAACGCCAAGGAAAATCGCTTGAAATCACAGAAAACGGCGAAGATTTTAAACCCGGCGATGTTGTTAGTTGGGATTTAAATGGAAAAGGAATGACGCACATCGGACTTATCTCAAACATTTGGAACGCAAAGGAAAAACGCTATCTGATAATCCACAATATCGGCGGCGGAACGAATTTGGAAGATCGCCTTTTTGATTGGGAAATTACGGGACATTACCGCTATTTCGATTAGTTGAAACTTCACTGACTATCGCACTAATTGAAAGCACAACTGCCAGCATTTGCCAAATAACCATTGATAAATATAATGAACCGAAAACACCACTACTTTGGATGGATAAGTTAATTTCGTTAAAAGATGGAAGGTTAGAAAGAAGTAGAAATTGCGGTATTAACAACACAAAATTAAAAACAGCCGTTCCGATCCAAAGCGGCATGATCTTGCCTTCGCTCAATTCTCCCCGCGAATGTTTGCGATAACCGAGCAACATTGGAATTCCTGCACATAAACATACTATTGGAATAAGTGCGAGTGGCAGAAATATGAATGAAACGCAAAGCCCCACAATTGCAGGAATCAGCATAATGTAACAGATGATCGTAAAAACTTTTGCAATTGTTTGTGAATAGGTCATTTATTTTTCTAGTTTATATCAAAAGTGAAAACTCGCTCAAAATAAAATTCATATTTGTTTTAATCATTTCTTCAGGGGATAAATACAAAAAATTGCATCTTTATATTCAAAAAACCAACTTTCCCAATTAAGACTTTCCGCGTAATGAAATTTAGCTTCATAAGATTTTTTGAAACTAATTCTCCACTTGTGACAATTTCATTTCATCGTTGTCTTTTGCTTCAATATGTCCTTTTCTGTCTTTGCAAAATTCGGTTACTAAATTGGTGAAAAGTTCAGGCGTTTCTTCAGGTGGAACGTGTCCGCAATCTTTTAGAACGACGAATCGGGAATTTAATATTCTATCGTAGAGTTTTTCGCCGTTGCCGATCGGGATAACTGTATCGCTGTCGCCCCAAACGATCAGAGTTGGCTGGTCAATTAAATATGCGTCTTCTTCAATGCGGTTTGCGTCCCAATTTTTTACTGTCATCAAGAGAGAATTATGTCCCGCAGCAGATTTTAAAGGTCGCAAGATAGCATCAATTCGGTCGTCTGTGATGAGATGATGATTTGCCGGATGAAATGTTCCGTGCATACGGTATCGCATAAATTTTCTGGAATCGGCAAGAAATGGCGACATTGCTTCGCCAACTCCCGAAACACTTAAAACACGCATTAAAGGATGTGTCATCGGTCGGTCATTGATAACCGCATTGACAAGGACGAGTTTTTCAACCCGTTCAGGATTATCAAGCGTCAACCAGGAAGCAATCGCACCACCGTAAGAACTGCCGACAATCGTTGCTTTGCCAATTCCCAAACGATTCATCAGACGCAAAACCATACGTGATTGTGAAGCGATCGAATAATCAAACCACGCCGGTTTATCGGAATATCCAAAACCGATTAGATCAACGGCAATTACGTGAAAACCTCGCTCGGCAAATTCCGGTGCGACTTTGTGCCAAACAT
>JBGTHN010000455.1:0-4706 GCA_041746235.1 Pyrinomonadaceae bacterium
GGAAAACGGGTTGGAAAAATCCGACGTTAAATTCGAAAAGAAGGCTTTGCAGGTCGTGGTCGGACAATATACACAGGAAGCCGGTTTGCGGCAACTTGAAAGAGAGATCGGAACAGTTTGCCGAAAGGTGGCACGCAAAAAAGCAGTTGGCGGAAAGCGATTTAAGACCGTTAAAGTCAATAAGTCGAATATCACCGAATTTTTGCGAACGCCGAAAATATTTATTGAAGAAGCGTTGAAAAAAAATCAAGTTGGTGTTGTTACGGGACTTGCATGGACGGCTGTTGGTGGAGATATTTTGTTTATCGAAGCAATCAAAACAAAAGGTAAAGGGAAGTTGGTATTGACGGGACAACTCGGCGAAGTGATGCAAGAGTCGGCTCAGGCGGCGTTCTCTTATGCGAAGGCGAATGCTTCGAGTTTGGGAATCAATGAAGATGATTTTGAAAAATTCGACATCCACGTTCATCTTCCCGAAGGTGCGATTCCAAAAGACGGACCTTCCGCCGGAATTACGATGGCAACAGCACTTGTTTCTGTTCTTTCCGGTCGTCCGGTTCGCAAAGATATTGCAATGACGGGTGAGATAACTTTACGAGGCAACGTCCTGCCAATTGGCGGAGTCAAAGAAAAACTGTTAGCGGCGAGACGTGCAAAAATCAAGACGGTAATTATGCCTGCTCCGAACAAAAGAAGTTTGGAAGATTTACCACAGGAAATATTGGATGATTTGAACTTTATATTCGTAGATAATGTTCGTCGCGTTTTTGATGTCGCATTATTAGAAGAAAAATCTGTGAAAGGAAGTTCCAAATAAGCAGAAATAACGCATAAAGAGTGTTAATTGAAATAGCATTTTGCATAAGAAAATCGCATAAAGACGGGCTTTTATCAAGGTTAAATACATTGACAGCAGGTTTTTTGCGTGATAGTTTCTTAACTTAAAGTTATTTTTGGCAAAAGTAAACAAATGCCAAAATTAAAGAAACTTTTCAAATAACCCTGCGTTAAAAAGTATTAATATAAATATGTAAATCAGACTAGGACGTTCAAATATTCGCCCTAATCAAAATTTTTATGAATCATAATATAAATTTAGGAAAAATAAGCTTGTTGAAAACTTTTAGCTTTTTAGCAATTATAGTTTTTATATCAGTCGGTTTTATTCAAGCACAAACCACGACAACAACTTCAAGCGGCAGAAACGGTTCTAAACCGGACGAAGCAAAAAACGCCGAACTTAGAATCAAAAAAGTTTTAGAAGATTCGGGGACAAAATTTAACGAAGGTTTATATGCCTTGAAAGATAATCGTCGTGATCTTGCCAGAGAGAGTTTTGATAAGTCAGTTGAATCATTTTTGGTGTCGGAAATAAATGTTCAAACGAACGAAGATCTGCGTTTGTGTTACAACGAATTGATCGAAACGATCTTCCGTATGGAATTTCCGTCGGCACAAGACCCTGTCAACATTCGTCGGCTTTCAACCGTTTGTCAATGGGGAATCAAAAATGAAATGGCGGATGATATCGCCAAACTCGTTTTGCCGAATCCACTTTCAACAAATACCGATGTTGCAAACCTTGATAACAATACGGATTCAAATGCACCGGATGATTCGCTGATGGGATTTTCGAGTCAGGAATTTGAAGCTTCTCCGTTAGATGAACTTTCAAAGCTCGAATTAACCAAAGAAGAAGAAGATGTTGAATCGTCTCCCGAACTTCGACAAGAATATGAAGTTATAAAAGTTGCCGCACAAAATCGTTCACTTGGATTTTCGTTCCAAATGAATCCGCTTGTTCAACAATTCATAAATTACTATCGCGGACGCGGAAGACGAACAATGGAAGTCGGGCTGTATCGTTCGGGTTACTTTATGACAATGGCTCGACAGATTTTCCGCGAAGAAGGTGTTCCCGAAAACGTCGCTTGGTTAGGGCAAGTTGAAAGTGCATGGAAACCGACGGCTCAATCGTGGGCGGCGGCAGCAGGACTCTGGCAGTTTATTCCCGGAACTGGAGCGAGATACGGACTTCGCCGAACGGCTCATCTTGATGAGCGAAACAGTTTTGAACAAGCAACCCGTGCATCTGCTCGTTATTTGAAATTCCTTGCTAACCGTTACGGCGGAAACTGGGAATTGGGAATGGCTGGCTACAACTGTGGCGAAGGAAATGTTGATAAAGCGATTCGTCGTGCAGGTTCAAAGAATTTCTGGGATGCTTATCCATATCTTCCGCGTGAAACACGAAATTATGTGCCGAATATTTTGGCAACAATAATCATTGCCAATAATCCGCAGAAATACGGTTTTGGTCACGTTCGTCCGGCTCCGCGTTTGAAGTATGACCGTATTCGTGTTCCGTCTTCAACAAATCTTAGCTTGCTTGCACAAGCATCCGATACGACAACCGAATACTTACGTTATTTGAATCCCGAACTTCGCACTAACCAAACTCCGCCGGAACCTTATGTAGTTCGTGTTCCTGCCGGAAAAGCATCTGAGGTTGTCGCAATTTTGCGTAGAGGGACTGAATTACCGGATAATTCTCGTTTAGCAAGATCTTCAAACGGTGAAACTTGGGAAAATATTTCACGCAAAACGGGCGTTTCGGTGGCTGACCTAAGAGCCGCAAATCCCGGTATGAAAACTCCGCGTGGGAAAGTGTTTGTACCTGTGCCTGCCGATAGTGTTGCTACGACTTCATATTCTCGCCCAACCTCCGTTAAACCTACTTTGACGGTTGCGGGAATTCGCGTTGTTAAAGCAAAATCGGGCGAAACAGTCGAACAACTCGCCAAACGCTTCGGAGTTGAACCTGTCGAAGTTGCGAAACTTAACGGACTTTATGTAAGTTCAAGGTTAGCTGCCGGACGTGAAGTTAGAATTCCGGTTAAATCTGAATAATATAACTATCATTTAGAAAATTGTAATTTTCTCAAAAGACCACCTGATTATGAAAGGTGGTCTTTTTTTTGTGTTAGAAGTGAATACAAAGGAATGTATGATTTTGAATCACTTTTTTAGAATTGTTGGTTTTTAAGTCTGTAAAAGACAGTTTATTTAACGGCACGGGTTTTGCACTCATATATATTTGACGAAATTTTGTCTAGGAGGAAATAGATATATGTCACAAGGCGATAAAAATAAATACACCAAAAAACAAAAGAGAAAAGCAAAACACATTGAGGATTCTTATGAAGAAAAAGGATATTCAAAAGAAAAGGCTGAAGAAATAGCTTGGAAGACCGTTAACAAAGAAGATGGCGGTGGAAAGAAAAAAGGCGGATCGGGAAGAAAGGATTGAGATTTGTAATTCTCGACGAGCAAACATTAACTAAAAAACTAAAAAACTAAAAACAAAGAACCAAACTATTTAGAGGAAAACAAACAAATGAGAAAATCAGGAATATTAAACAAATTAACAAAGGTAGAATCAACCAATAAACCATTTATTTCAATATATTTGAACGCAGAGCCGAATGAACACGGACGCGATAATTTCGATGTTTTTTTGAAAAAACAATTAAGCGAGCATCAATCAAATTTTGAAGTAGATTCGGAAGAGCGGGAAAGTATTGATCGTGATGTTGAAAGAATCAACGAGTATGTCGGAAAAATCAGAAACTCGGCGAATGGTGTCGCAATTTTTGCTTGTGCGGGAGAAGATGATTATTTCAAAACTTACGAATTTGATGTTCCGTTCGAGAAGAATGAATTTGTTGTGAAAAATAAACCATCCATTTATCCTCTTGCTCGTATGGTTGACCAAAATCCAGAGTTTGCAGTTGTTTTAGCTGATTCAAATAACGCGAAAATTTACCTGATGCAACGCGGGAAAATCCTCAATAATGAAGAGATCGAAAATGAAAAATATAACCGTTCGGAAGTCGGCGGTTGGTCGCAGATGCGTTTTCAGAGACATATTGACGAAATGCGAAAACAGCATGCTAAAGAGGTCATTGATGAACTTGAAAAGATCGTTCGGGACGAAGACATACGGCAAATTGTTCTTGCCGGAAACAAAGATGTTGTGATTCCGGTATTGAACGAAGAAATGAATGATTTTTTGAAAGAAAGAATCGTCGGAACTGTGAGAATGGAAATTGATGCTCCGATAAATGAGATCCTCGAAGAAGCGACAACTGCTATAAAACAATTCGATACATTAAAGGACAAGGAAAAGATCGAGCAGTTGAAAGATGAAAATTACGATGAAGGAAAAGGTGTAACCGGCGTTGCGAAAACTTTGGAAGCATTAGTAAACGGGCAAGTTCAGGAACTTTATCTGACTGCAAAATTTGACGAAATTGAATATAACGAAAAAGACGTTAAGGAAATTCTAAAAGCATACGCACCGGGCGACGATAACGAAATGCCGAGTGCAAAAAATTCTCAGGAAATTGCAGATGATATGCTCTCGCGGGCGTTGGAATCAGCCGAAAGAATACGCTTTATCGAAGATGAAAATCTGTTAGAAGAATTCGGCGGAGTCGGAGCATTGCTAAGATACACGATGTCTGCAAATCAAAACTAGAGCAATTCAAATAATACAGGACGGCTCGGCGAAGCGTCCGATTCAAAGGCGGCGATCTGTAAGTTAAGCAGATATTTGCCGTCTTTTATTTTGCTTGGAATGTATGCTAATTCGGTGATCGTGCTGTTGATTCTGCTGTTTGAATTGGTTTCAAATTTGCCGTTCT
>JBGTHN010000456.1:0-3243 GCA_041746235.1 Pyrinomonadaceae bacterium
TTGGCTAAACAAAAACCTTTTCTTCAAAATCCAATTCAAGATCTTTATCAAAAGTTACTACGGTTGAACAACGTGTTCCGTAGATCGGCGTTTCGATAAAGATTGACGAAATGGCTTTTTCACGTTCAAAACCGATTCCTGTGTCGGGCAAATCTTCGTCGTTTGCAAGAGTTTTATCGCTTAATAATTCAAAAAACTTTTCTTTTCGTAAGTCTTTATGTTTAAGCAATTCGGCTAAATTCTTCTTTCCATTTTCCACTTTTTTCCAAGACGTATCAAGTAAATGATTGCTTAATCCATACAAACCTTTTTCAAGTTTCTTAATTTTATCTTCTTGATTTGAATAGTAAAACAATTCATTTTTATCAGCATTTATTTCGCCGACTAAAAGATTAAATCCTGTGTATTTATCTGCGTTAGTTTGAATATCTTTTAAATATTCTTCCGATGAAATTTCAGTTTTGAGAAAATCTGCAACAAGATTTCCGCGTGAGATTGTGCCTTTTTTTTGATCGGGTTTGCGGTAGTTTGTAACAGCGGAAAATCTACCTGTTTTGGTAACGCCGAGCCAAGTTCCGTTTCCGACTAAATCTCGTCCCGCTAAGATGTTTGGAAAATCTTGCCAATAATCGGCTTTCGCCGTCGGGCGATTGTAAAATTCATCCCGATTTGCAAGCAGTATCAAAGGATATTCGGGGATTTGATTGTAAGAAAAAAAGATTACGCACATTGTTAAAGTTAAAAATTCAAAGTTCAAAATTCAAAGTTCAAAATTTATTTCTCGATGTTTTTGCCGAAAATTAACCTGATCAAATCTGTAATAGAAGTTTTCTTCGCTCCGCTTTTATAATTTTCTTCGCCGATCTCGAACGCTATTTTCCATTGTTTGAATAAAAGTTTATAAGCGTCAAACAAAGAATATCTTTTGTCATAGATGTTTGTTGATTCGCTTGTTACACCATTTAATTCGATTATTTTGAAATTCTTTCCTTGCATCAAATCTTCGAACGAATTTGTTCTGATGTCGAATCTGCCGAAGTAAAATCCTGCAAAACTTTTACATATTTTATCAATTGTTTTTTCTAATTCGACAGTTTTTAACCAATCGCCTTCCATAAAAATCGCACCACGCGAATGTGTTCCGATGTTTATTATGGAAATTTTCTCGCCAATTGCAGGAATATCTTCGAGCTTTTCTTCATTTTGGTCAAAGTATTTTCTTGCCAAACTGACGGCACGTCTGTCCATTAAAATTAATTCTTCCAAAGTGCTTTTACCATCGCCTGTAACAAACGGAAAACGCTTTTCGGTTATCGAGAAGATTTTGCCAATTTCTTCTGACGGATAGCGATAATAAAATATGCTGATCTCTTCACCTTCCGCAAATTCTTGCAGAATGTAATCTTCTTCTATTTCGACGAGAATTTCATTTAATTGAGTGAAATCTTTAACAATTTCAACCTCTTTTCCACGTTCACCAACATCGGGTTTTAGCACAAAAGGGAAGTGCAAATCATTTTCTATAATGAATTCATTTGCTATTGCAATTCTTTCAGATTCGGTTAGCTCTTTTGTAATTACAATGTGCTTTAGTAAATAGCTTTTAGCAAAATTTGATTCTTGCAAACCTTTATAAATCTCGTCTTTTGATTCTCCGATAAATCCGCCAGCCAAGATTGCCGGATTTGCACAGGTGAAAACCGTTAAACTTCTGTGTTTTATTGCCAGCCACAAAACATATAAAACAACCGGGAAATAAAAGATTTTGAGTGACCAGAATTCCCAGTTTCGGATGCGTTTCAAACGCCCGATGAAAAGTCTGCGTTTTCGCCAGGTTGAGAGATTGAAAATAATTCTGAAAACTATAAATAAAATTATGATTCCCAAAAGCAGATATTTTGGTGATATTAAGTTGAATGCAAAGGCTGATGAACCAACAAGAATCGGTGTCCAAATTGCTGTGGCGATAAAAAAGTAAAAAACAAATTCCCAAAAATTTGTTCGCAAAAAACCTGCCGCAAGATATGTCGGAAGTCGCAAACCCGAAACAAAACGGCTGATGACAATTGCCATCGCACCTCTTTTATTTAGCCACTCCGATGCTCGATGCAAACGCCTTTCGCTGACCAGACGCTTAAAAAGTTTGGTTTTTGAAAATGATCTGCCGAAGATTCTGCCGATCCAATAAAGACCAATATCGCCGACAAAAATTCCTGCAAAACACGAAGCGAGTGCGAGTGTGAAACTGATCTTGCCTTGTCCCGCCAAAGCACCGGCGGCAAAACACGCTCCATCTTCGGTTACAAAAGTTGCGAAGAAAATTATGAAAAAAATTGCTAACGGTGAAAATTCGTAAAGACTCGAAAAGTCCAAACGTAAGATTTGCTCAAAGGTTTGCCAAAATTCGGACATAAATATCAGTCGGCAGCAGGCATTTGCAGTAAGCAGGATAAGGTCATTTATTTACTTTATAATTTGCTTCCGACGATTGGCAATTCTTTGCGGTGGATTATTAAAAGTATTGAGCTTAGAGCGAAAATCGCTAAGGCTAGTATAAAAAGAAGTCCGCCATCATCTTGAACGACGATTCCGAGTTGTGTTAAATGACTTATAATCGCACCCGAAATTACGCCGAGCGATACAATTGCTCCGATTGCAACTGTTCTTGGGATAAGAATTAAAATTGCGGCGATCAATTCAAATATTCCCGAACCGATTCTGCCAAACGCTTCATATTCTGCTCCCATTAATTTGGTGAAAATATATTTTGATTCTTCTGCTCCGGTGAATTTGAAATACAAGGTTTGCAAAAATATAAATGCAACGATTATTCGACAGATCCAACTGATGACTTTTAATGTTGTTGACATAATTTGTTTGAAGTAAAGCGTTTAAGCAACTTTGGTTTTGGAATTTGTTTCCGACCAGTATCTTAGAGTTGAAGGAGCAACGCCGAAATCGGTTGAAACTTTTATGCCGAATGAATTCAGTTTTTCGGCGATCAACGCGAAATGATGAACCGTGTGACTGTGAAGGAATTCGAGTTCGCGTCCAAAACTTGAATTGTGCCATTTGTTTTCGTCAATTTCGGAGCGAACGAAAACTTCTTGTTCAAAATCTTCTGTTGAAATCCGTTTTAGAGTTTGAATCAAAAACAAGAAACGCTCTTTTGCAAATTGGCGATTTGTTTCAATCCGCAAATCTCTTTCGCGTTTGTTGTAATCAATTTGATTATTTTCCAAG
>JBGTHN010000457.1:0-1683 GCA_041746235.1 Pyrinomonadaceae bacterium
TTTATTAACTGTAAATGACTGAAAACATTAGAACAGACCGAACCATTTCTTTCTCGGAACGCTTATTTTCGGATATGAACATGTATCGAGCCTGTTTCCGGGTGTTTTTTCGGTCAAACCGTAACTATTTTTCAAACGTGAGCGAATTCCCTTTCGATTTACTTTTGTTTTGTCGCCGACTCTATATAAAAGACCGAGTGCAATTCCTTCATCTGCATATTCGCCGCCGCGTCGCATTAAATATAGTGCGGCAGTTAAATGAGCTGAATATTCCTTGTGAAATGCAGTTGGATTAAAAATTTTCTTCTCAATGCCTTTTGAAAAAGACGAAAGCATTAATGCAAAATCCATCGCGTGTTTTCCTTCGTGAACAAAAGTTCCCTCGATGCCACGTTGACCGCCCGTATCAATCGTTTCACGGGCAATATTCAAACGCACATATTGGGCTGCATCTTCAAAACCCAGATCACCTTCCTGCACGGCATTTATCGCCGCCTTTTGATCGTTTAATTGAACACTTCCCGAACCACCAACTTTCGCGGCGACATCAAGATAGATCACGATTCCCGTATCTTCTAAGAAATTTGCGATCTTTTTATGTTGGCTATCACCATATTTTTTTATATCGTCCAAACCTTGATTTATGCGTTGGCGGTCAATATCAGGCACATTTTCGTGGAATATCATTTGATCTTCATCCTTAAACTTTTGCTTTGATAAAATGTAACAGTTTATTTATACAACAAATCTCCTTTGTTCAAAAACAAGGTCTTATTTGCAGAAACTAAAAAAAGAGAAAAGACTTTAAGGGGGAAAAGTCTTTTCTCTAAAATTTCGTCTTTGTGATTCCAATTATGGTTTTTGCTTCGTGTCCCTTTGAACAAATATTCCACCCTTCAAACCTTTTCCATTATTTGGACTGGTCTTTCCTCCATCATCCAAAATAAAGTCTTCACCCGAAATAACATCATCTAGGTTGATTAACCGACTTGCATTTTGGAATGTATAACGCCCCGAGGTGGCTTGCAAAATATAAGTTTGTCCAACCGGAATATCTTCAAATTGATAATGTCCAAATTGATTAGTTGTCGCATAAATCGGCTCAGATAAATTTCCGCCCGTCAGCATTACAACAACAAATTTCAAACCATTTCCATCTGAAGTTCTCGCACGTCCACTGATCGTTCCATTTGCGGCGGTAGTAATTCCCATCGTCATTCCACCAATCGCCAGATCATTTCCGGCAAGTCGTCCGATCGCAAATGTTCCGGTAGTGGCAGACGCATTCCAAGCATAAAGCCGAAAAGTTATCACATTTGGAAACGGAACAGCTTGTAACGCAGGTATAACAGATAAATCTATTTGCGTTTGTGCAACGCCATTAGTGTTTGCACTTGTAAAATTTATTGCCGATCCGGCATTTACTCCGGCGGTTGAAAATCCATTTAAACTATACTGCCATTGAAAATCAGTCGGTCCTGTCCCTGAACGCCGAAAGTTTGCATCCAGAGTGCTTAAAGAAACTTTATTCCCCATGGTTGGAGTTACTGTAAATTGGACATATTCATTGTCCGTAATTGCCGTGGCAAGCGATGTCGCCGCAAAGTTTGTAGATGAATAAGCATTTCCCAATGCACTCGGGTCAATTCCAACACCTCTCGAAAGCGGCGATGTTCCCAAGTT
>JBGTHN010000458.1:0-2960 GCA_041746235.1 Pyrinomonadaceae bacterium
TTGCAGTATTTAAATCTGAAAGCCGAACATGGGAAATTCGTTCTAATAATAGCGAAAAGAGAGTCGTTATCGAACTTGAAGGAAAAGGCGATATACCTATATTCGCTGATTTTGACGGTGATGCCAGAGCCGATATTGGGGTTTATAACTCTGAAACCGGAATCTGGACTATTAAACTCAGCCGCAACAATGAAACAATAATTGTTCACAACGGTGGCACAAACGAACTTCCGGTTCTGGGAGATTTTGATGGAGATGGAAAGATTGATTTATCCGTTTACAAATACGGCACATGGTTAATTAGGCAAAGTGTGACAAACCAAATTCGCAACAAAGATTTTGGCTTATCAACTGATCTGGCAATTCCATCTATTTATAATCGTTAGTCTGAAAAATCATTATTTTATAAAGCCTCCGTTCAATAAAACGGAGGTTTTTTTTATTAAACAAAATATTAAATTAAATTTTAAGGTGTTGCAATTTATGTAAATTGTTTGTATCTATTTTTATTTAGATAAGCTAAAAACATATAAAACTCTGTTCCTTTACTTGTCAGTCCAACGCTTTTTCATTAACCTTGCTTTTTAGTATTTTAATTTTTTTATATTGTTCAATTTGGAGAAATAAATTTTGAGTCTTTTATTAGAAGGAAAATGTGCTTTCGTTTCGGGCGGAACACGGGGAATCGGAGCAGCGATCTGCGAAGTTTTCGCACGTGAAGGTGCGGATGTCGCTTTTAACTATAATTCAAGAGATGATCTAGCAGAAGAAGTTAAAGCCAAGGTCGAAGGATTTGGCAGACGTTGTAAATCATTCAAAGTTTCCGTAACAGACCGCATCGGAATGAAAAAACTCGTGCGGGAATTAACCGAAGCTTGGGGAAATATCGAAATTTTGGTTAATAATGCCGCAGTTAATAAGGCAGATTATTTCGTTACAACAACAGATAAATCCTGGGATTGGGTAATTGACACAAACGTCAACAGTCTTTTTGCCGTTACAAAACCGTTTTATAAAAAAATGGTACGCAACCGAAAAGGCTCTATTCTCAACATAACTTCGATTGGTGCAATGAGTTCACTCCCAACATCGGTTCATTATGCAACATCAAAAGCAGCGATGATCGGTTTTACAAAATGTCTTTCACGCGAAGCCGCACAATTTAAAGTTGCTGTAAATGCGATCGCCGCGGGAATTTTTGACACGGATCTGGGAAATACACTTCCCGAAAGACTTCTCGCCGCTCATGAGAATTGGGTTTCACGCGGGCGTCTAGGCGAACCGCACGAATTAGCAGAATTCGCCGCATTTATGGTCAGTGACAGGAATTCTTATATGAACGGTGAAGTTGTAATTGTTGATGGTGGGGTAATTACGTAATTTGTTTCATAAACTAAGTTAGATTTGAGTCAGGTAAACTAAAATTTACTTGACTCATTCTTTTTAACCTAAATACTTCTAAATGACATTGAAATTGAATTTCAATTCTATCTTATTGAAAATAAAGCACTTAGCTTGACAGATTGTGACGGCTTTGTTAATATTTCTTTTGTAGATATTTTTATATCACAAAGGGAGAATTATTATGGCAAGACCGGAATTAATCGAATATTTAAATAAAGCTTTGAGTTTGGAATTAACTGGTGTGATCCAGTATTCGCAACATAGTTATCTTGTAACAGGAATTGAAAGGGAAGTTTATAAAGAATTTTTCCGTGATAATGTCGAAGAAGCACAGAAACACGCTGAATTTCTTGGTGATAAAATAGTTGCACTCGGCGGAATTCCAACGGTTGAACCTTCGATGATTCGTCAATCAACTGATCTTAAAGAAATGCTTAATCAGAATTTGAAACTTGAAAGAGAAGCAATGTCTGCTTATATGAATGCCTGGAATTCTTGCGGCGAAGAAGATTTGCCGACGAAATTTTGGCTCGAAGGACAAATTGCTGATGAGCAAACTCACATTGAAGAACTTGAAAAATTAACTTCGGAAAGAACTGCAAATGTAAATTCTGAAAAAATAATTTTGCGGGAAGTTAGTTAATTCAGATATCGAGTTTTTTTAACTAAAAATTTAAACAAAAAAGAGCGGAAAGCAAATGTTGATAATTCTTTGCTTTCCGCTTAGGTTTTTTTCGTTAGAGGAGAAAACTCTATGAAAAATTTGGAAATTCTATAACCTTTGAAGAAACGGGAACTTCGCCATTTGCGACCTTTTGTTTATTTGCCTTATAACGAACCGATGTTATTGCCCGATGCAGATCGTCCAACATTTCCACATCAACTTGTAAAGTCTTTTGCCCACACCAACCTAAATCTTCAACCCATGTTGAAAGTTTTATAGTTGCTGTTTCATTTTCCAAAGAAACTTCAATCTTTTTATCATCGGAAACGATTGGTAATAATTTTGTTGCAGTATTGGTTAGCATAATGTTTTAAAAATGGAAATTGAAAGTCAATTTCAATAACGATTATGTGAGAAAATTGAATAACTGTCAAGTCTATAAAATAAACTGCATTTGATGTTAAAATTGAAAAATGAAAATAAGGATCGCAGATAAAGAAGATATTGAAGCCATTTGGGATATTTTTCATGAAGTCGTAAAAACCGGCGATACATATATCTTTAGCCCGAACACTCCAAAATCAAGTTTAGATTTCCTATGGTTCGGTGAAAATATAAAAACCTATGTGGCGGAGATTAATGGACAAATTCTCGGAACATATTTGATAAAACCAAATCAGATGGACTTAGGCTCACACATTGCGAATGGTGCATATATGGTTCATCCAAAAGCACAGGGAAAAGGAATTGGAAAAGCAATGTGCGAACATTCGCTTGAACAGGCGAGGGAATTTGGCTACAAAGCGGTGCAGTTTAATATTGTTGTCAGCACAAATGAAGTCGCCGTAAACCTCTGGAAAAAATTCGGTTTTGAAATAATCGGAACGATTCC
>JBGTHN010000459.1:0-6063 GCA_041746235.1 Pyrinomonadaceae bacterium
GCTGATAATTATTTTCACTTATCAGCTATCAGCTTAGAAGTTACGCGGTTGAAAACATAAATACAGAATAAACAGGGATTAAAGGGATGGACAAGGATATTTTATATTGGTTTTTAAGAAGTCTTTATCCCTTTAATCCTGTCCATCCCTGTTAAATATTTCTTTCAACTGCGTAATTTCTACAGCTATCAGCTATGAAAATACATTTTATTTGGGTTGGAAAAACTAAAAACAAACACTACGAAGCGTTGCAGGAAGAATATCTGCAACGCCTTTCGCATTTTGTAAAGTATTCGATTACAGAAATTAAAGATAAAGCACCACACGAATCGATTGAAATTGAAGGCAACCGAATCTTAGAAAAAGTGAATCAAAGCAGTTTCGTATGTTTGTTGGACGTGAAGGGACGCTCGGTAGGTTCAAGAAAACTCGCTAAAGAAGTAGAAAATTGGCAGATTCGAGGACTTAAAGAAATCACCTTTATAATCGGAGGTTTTGAAGGAGTGTCTTCTGAGGTTGTCAAAAGGGCAGACTTTAGTCTATCCTTATCGCTTCTAACTTTTACGCACGAGATGGCTCGGGTAATTTTAGTCGAACAAATGTATCGTGCATATTCTATAATCAAGGGGTATCCATATCAAAAATGAGCGAATTAAACTTGGAAGAAATCAAAGACAAACTTATAACCGAAAGAGAAAGCATCATAAGGAAACTTAGCAGTAAAAACTTATCCATAGATGATTCCGAAATGCCTGATCCGGTTGATTTGGCGGTAAATAATTATTCAAAAAATGTAATGCTATCCGTTTCGGAAAATGAGTCTCGTCAATTATTATTAATCAACGAAGCGTTGGAAAGAATCGAAGATGATGAATACGGCTTATGCCAAAACTGTGAAGAAGAAATCGTCGTAAAGCGTCTCAATGCCGTTCCGTGGGCAAGATATTGTTTGGCTTGTCAAGAGTTACAAGAAAGAGGCTTGCTTGATGAAGATTAGTTTGTATATGGTAAATTGTTGATTGTATTTTTTAAGGGCAATTTACAATTTACTTTGAACGATCTTAGATGATTCAAAAATTATACGACTCCCTTCTAACACTCGCCTATCCGCAATCTTGTCATAACTGTGAAAAAAGTGTCGAAGATTCTCACAACGGCGTAGTTTGCCGGGAATGTTGGAACGCCACGCGAATTTTCCGTGGTGATGAAACTATCTGTCATAAATGCAGTAGATTTTTAAGCGACAAACCAACCGATATTAAAACTTTTTGCCGTCAATGTGACGAACATTTTTACGATATGGCTCGTGCCGTCGGCAAATATGAAAAAGCACTTTCCGCTTCGATCTTAAACCTCAAACGCGAGCCGATTGTCGCAAAACACCTTCAAAACCTATTTATCGAAGGCTTTTATAAAACGCCGTTTCAAAATTCAACACGAATAATTCCCGTTCCGATTTCAAAACGCAGATTCTATGAACGCGGATTTAATCAGGCTTTGGTTTTATCGAAGATTCTGGCGAAAGAAACCGGAATTACTTTGGATGAACAAAGCCTTTTTCGGATCAAACATACTCCAAAGCATCGTGTGGGAATGGATAAAAAAGGCAGAGAAATGAGCGTCGAAAAAGCATTTGAAGTCAAACGTGAAAAACTTATTAAAGACGAAACAATCCTGCTTGTTGATGATATTTTTACATCGGGAGCAACCGCTTCGATGTGTGCCAAAACTTTAAAGAAAAAAGGTGCGGACAAGGTGTATGTTTTCACCATTGCCCGCACGACTTAAACGCGAATTAAGAGAGTTTCGTGATCTCTTTTTTACAAATTATGGCGTATCATACTTCGGAATCGGTTCGTCTCCATTTGCACCAAATTGGGCGATGATATTTCCACCCGTGCTTTTTAGTGCATACCAGACACCGCTCGAAGGTCGGAAAACAGCAATGTCTTCCGTTCCGTCGGCATCATAATCACCAACGACCGGAATATCACCATTTAATCCCCATTGAACTATCTGAACATTAAGATTCGAACTGTTCAAAATATACCAAACTCCGGTTGAAGGTCGAAAAACAGCTAAATCGTTTTTATCGTCGCTGTCAAAATCTCCTGATGACGGAATATCACCATTCGCACCAAATTGGGCAGTGGAAAAACTCGCACTCGCACTATCTATCCGATACCAAACTCCATTACTTGGTCGCCAAACAGCAAGGTCATATTCACCGTCACCATCAAAATCTCCGCTTGTGGGAATATCGCCATCCATTCCGAATTGAACAATCCTCGAAGTATTACTAGAAGTTTGGAAAATATACCAGACTCCGTTTGAAGGGCGGAATAAAGCGAAATCTGCTTTTCCGTCGCTATCGTAATCACCGATCGCCGGAATATCACCGGCTGAACCATATTGAACGATCCCGACTGTGTTACTCCCGCTGTTGATGTAATACCAAGTTCCATTTGAAGGTCTGTAAACACCCACGTCCGCAATTCCGTCGCCGTCAAAATCTTCCGGTGTAGGAAGATCACCACTTAAACCAAATTGCACTATGCTGGCAGAATTATTAGTGCTGTTAAGCACATACCAGCCGCCGTTTGAAGGTCGAAATATACCCAAATCAGTTTTGCTGTCGCCGTCAAAGTCTGCATTCGCACCAGTCGGGAATGGTTGGGTGTTGATAATTTTTTCAACCGTTCCGCCAAGACCAACCAAATATAATTCACCCGCTTCATCCTGACCAAATGATGGAATATTTCGTGGCGTATCTTCGATCAGAATTTGATTGCTTCCATTCCAATAATAATATTGTCCCGAACAATAATCTCCATAAATATATGCTCCGTTTGGCAGAGTGCCCTTCGTTCCGCGATAAACATAACCTCCGGTTACAGAACAACGGCTTTGCGAATGATCATATTGAAAAACAGGCGGAGAATAATTATTTGGATTACAAAGTCCGGGATCGTTGTTTGTACAACTATTTCCTTCGTAAACACGCCAGCCGTAATTTCCACCTTTTTGAACAATTGTCACTTCCTCAATAGCATTTTGTCCGACATCACCCGCCCAGAGTCTATTTGCTCCGCCTCTGTCAAATGACCAACGAAATGGATTTCGCAAACCGATCGCATAAACTTCATCTGCTCCGGCAATTCCAACATATGGATTATCCGAAGGATTTGTATATGCAGGAACTCCAACAACCTCTGAAATACTCGGCGTTATTCGAAGCATTTTGCCTAAAAGACTATTGATATTTTGAGCTCGATTATTCGGATCATTTCCCGAACCGCCGTCGCCCATTCCGATATATAAATGTCCATCGGGACCAAATTCGATCATTCCGCCGTTATGATTGGAAAAATCCTGACTAATCGTAATTATCGGAAAAGCACTATTTATATCGCCAACCGTATTGTTATTTGTCGCTTTATAACGCTCGATTACAGTCGCTCCATCACTTGATCGCGTGTAATTTACAAAGAAAAAGCTGTTATTTTCAAAATCAGGATGAAAAGCCAATCCCAACAATCCACGTTCATTTCCCGTTTGGCTGACCTTTGCAGACAAATTTATAAAATCAGTCGTCGTAGTTTGCCCCGGTTGAACTACCTTAATAATTCCTCGTTGTTGAACAACAAACAGACGATTCGTGCCATCACCGGCATTACCTATATATAAAGGCGAACTCAATCCTGTTAAAAATGCTTGCCTTTGAATGCTCGGAACTTGTGCAATTGCCGAAATTCCTATGCTTAATAAAACGACTATTAAGCTAAATAAAATCCTTGCTCTTTTCATTTATTCTCCCTTTATTTTTAATTCTTTTTCTTTTTTACAGTTTCTTTTTCTTCTGTTTCATCGCTCAAACTAATACAAGTTTTGCCTTTACCGAGTTTTTTCAGATCATCTTTCAGATCAGCCGAACTTCCGTTCAAATCCTTTGATCTGGAACATCTTCCATCAATAAGTCCGCCGTCTTCATCATCGTTTGCAAATACCAGAAAAGTTTTGCTGGCGTAATAAGGCGATTCATATCTCATATTTTCATAGACAGCAACTTTAACAGTTGTATCCTCAATTCCCTTCCAAAACTTTTTGACCCTAAACTCAAAAATTTTCTTATCGCCATCTATCTCAACAGCAATAACTTCGCCAATAAAAACGGCTTTTGCATTTTTGTATGCCGCATCAAAATTCGGCATCGCACATTTAGCTTCTGTAATTTCATTAATTTCATTTGCCGATGAAACATTCAAATTATTTGAACTTACAAAAAACATTCCGATCAATAAAAACAACACAACTAGATTTTTCATTTGCAATACTCCTGTTTGTATGACTTTCGGGGATATAAAAAAGTTGAAAAGATTTCGTCAAGCTAGTTTTTCAATAATAACTTCTATAAAGGCTTTTACGCAACACTTTAATTATTTTACAAACGATACCGCACTTTCTTTTTCCTCAAGTCCGCATCTTCAACTTCAAAATTTTGCAAACGCATCGAAGTGTCTGCGGTCATATTTAATTCAGATTTCTCGCCTTGCTTTAAGTGAAAAGTTCCCGCCGCCGCGATCATCGCCGCATTGTCTGTGGAGAGATGTTTTGATGGAAACGAAACAGGTAGATCATATTTTGCACCAAGTTTTTCCGACGCTTCACGCAACACTAGATTACACGCAACGCCGCCAGCAACAATTAGAGTTTTCGGCTCATATTCTTTTATTAAACGCTCGGTTTGACGTAAAAGTGATTTAACGACCGTGAATTGAAAACTCGCACAAATGTCTTTTATCTCTTGTGTTGGCTCAACATTTTCCTCAAGCGGTGAAATATTATTTTCCCGCAAATGCCGCATCACAGCAGTCTTCAAACCGCTAAAACTAAAATCCGGGCGACCATCGGAAATTTTTGCGATCGGAAATTTTACCGCTTTTGGATTTCCCTCTTTTGCATATTGTTCAATGATCGGTCCGCCCGGATAACCGAGTCCGAGCATTTTTGAAACTTTATCAAACGCTTCGCCCGCCGCATCGTCTCTTGTTCGTGAAACAATTTTGTATTTTCCAGCTTCCGGTGCATAAAAAAGATTTGTGTGTCCGCCCGAAACTATTAAAGCCATCGCCGGAAATTGAGTCGGCGGATTTTCAAATTCAACCGAAAAAAAATGTCCTTCGATGTGATTTACACCAATAAACGGAATGCCCAAACCAAAAGCCAAAGCCTTCGCATAACAAACACCGACAAGCAAAGAACCAACAAGTCCCGGACCTTGCGTAACTGCAACTGCATCAATATCTTGCAAAGTTACATTTGCCTTTTCAATTGCCTCTTTTACAATCGGGTCAATCTTAACAAGATGCTCCCGCGAAGCAATTTCGGGAACGACTCCGCCCCATTTTTTATGAATCTCAATTTGTGAAGAAATTACCGACGAGAGAATTTCTCTACCATCTTTAACGACTGCCGCCGCAGTTTCATCACACGAACTTTCGATACCTAAAACCAACATATTTATTAGTTTAGAAAGTTCTCCATAAACAAACAAGCGAACAAAAATTTTCTTGACTAAACATTAAAACTTACATATTGTAAGTTTGCTTTTCTAAATTTCCGCAAACGTGAGAAAAAATCTATGAAAAACAATGAATTTCCGAGTCTTTCGAGCAAAGAATTTCTGATTATGGGAATGCTTACTAATGAAGACGAAATGTTTGGACTTAAAATGGTTGAAGTGTCAGACGGCGAACTAAAAAAAGGAACTATTTACGTCACACTTCAGCGAATGTTGGATAAGGATTTGGTCAAATCAAAAGAAGAAAAAAGAGGTGAGGACGAAAATGGAATCGCACGACGTTTATATTCGCCGACCAATTACGGTGAACGAGTTTTCAAAGCACAGGAACTCGCACTAAAATATCTAAATGAGGGGTCGCGGAGTTTTTGGCTGATGATGATTGAGTTTGATAAAATGTTTGTCAAAAATGGAGTTATTTATGACAAAGACAGTTGCCAAACTTAATCCCGAATGGATTTCCGAAACCCGTCAGTATTTTC
>JBGTHN010000460.1:0-5351 GCA_041746235.1 Pyrinomonadaceae bacterium
AAAGTTTTTTGCTGAAGCCGACCGAATCTTGAAACCAAAAAGTTTTATAGTCGCTTATGACAATTATTTTCTTGGCAAAATGTCCGACAATCCTAAGTTTAATGATTGGTATAAGAATAAATTTTTGAAAAATTTCCCGACTCCGCTACGTGCGGAAAGAAGTTTTGCAAAGAAAAGCGAAAATCCGAAGGATTTTGTTTTGGTCAAAGAAGAATGGCACGAGAATTTTATTGAACTTTCAAAAAAACAGTTTGTTGATTATTTGTTGACAATAACAAATATTATCAATCGCGTTGAAAATGGCGAAAAATCAATTGACGAAGTTTCAGAGTGGCTGAATAATGAAATTGAGCGTTTTTTTATAGAAAAAGGAAGAGAAAATTTTGTTTTCACAGCACCGATCTGGTATTTGAAACGAAGAGAGTAGAAAAATGAAAATTGTAGAACACAACAGCAAAGCGTGGGATAAATTGGTCGAAGAAGGAATCGAATGGAGCATACCGGTCAGTTCAGCAGAGATCGAAAATGCACGTAAGGGCAAATGGGAAATTATTTTAACCCCGATAAAACCTGTTCCGCGTGAGTGGTTTGGTGATGTTGCAGGCAAAGATATTCTTTGTCTGGCTTCGGGTGGCGGTCAGCAAGCACCAATTCTGGCAGCGGCAGGTGCAAATGTAACTTTGTTTGATGCTTCGGCAAAACAACTCGAAATGGACAAGTTTGTTGCCGAAAGAGAAAATCTGGAAATTCGGCTCGAAAAAGGTGATGCGGCTGATCTTTCACGGTTTGAAGATGACAGTTTTGATCTTATTTTCAATCCTTGCTCGACCTGTTTTATAGAAGAACTCCAGCCGATCTGGAATGAATGTTACCGCGTTTTGCGAAAAGGCGGCTCGCTTTTGACGGGATTTAATCAACCTTTTATCTATATGTATGACTACAAAGCCGAAGAAGAGAGAGGCGTTTTGGAACTCAAACACAAATTGCCTTATTCAGATACGGAATCTTTAAGCGAAACTGAAAAACAGGAATTTATTGAGAAGAACGAGCCTTTTGAATTCAGTCATAGTCTGGACACGCAGATCGGCGGACAGATCGAAGCGGGATTCCTTATCGCCGGATTTTATGAAGATTGGTGGAACGACGAATCCAGACTTCTCAATAAATATGCACCGACATCTATTGCTACAAAAGCGATCAAGCAATAAAAATTTCTCACGCATTGATTTTTAGTGATAGAATCTGCATTGAAATGCCCCCTGATAGAGATTTCAAGGAAAGTCTTCCTTCTGATACCGAGATTCTGCAACTATTTCAGACAGATTCGGAGAAGGCTTGGGATGTGTTTATCGAAAAACACGCTGATTTTATCTTCACAACTTTAAGACGTTCCGGTTTTGATCAAGACAAAGCCTCCGATTGCTTCATATACATCTGCGAAAAACTCTGCGAAAAAGAATTCAGACGATTAAAAACCATCAAATATGCCGGCGAAAAAGGCGATCTAATGCCTTGGCTCAAGCAAGTCATAAATCATCTTTCGATAAATTGGTTTTGGTCTGTTACTGGCAGAAAGCGTCTGCCGAAACCGATCGAAGAATTGCCTGCACGCGAACAAAAAATCTTTAAATTCTACTTCTGGCAAGGTCAGACACCTTCGCGTGTTTATGAATCAATGCGTCTTGAGCAGGAAAGAAATTTGGAACTTGCAGATATTTTTGATGCTTTGGAAAAGATTTTTGAAAAGTTAAGCGATAATAAAATTTGGAATTTAATGAGCGGTTTATTGAGAATTCAACAACCGCTTTCGTTTGATAAAGAAGACGAAGAAACGGGTTTGAGCATTGAGCCGACCGATGATAAACCTTTACCTGAAAAAGTTTTAGCGAAAAAAGAAAACAGCGAAATACTGAATCAAGCGATGGAAAATTTATTGGCACGAGAGAAACTCGTAATAAAGATGCGTTATGAAGATACGTTGGCAGTTGCGGATATTGCGAAAATGTTGAATTTGGAAATACGTGAAGTTAAAAACCTGCTCAAATCATCGCTTTATAAATTGCGAAAAACGCTGCTTTGAAAAAAAGTTTCGTTCAAAAGTAAAGTTTTTTCTGTTGTAATAAAATGGATGGATTACGAAAAAGTGAATTGTTTAAAACAAGAAAATATAGTGAACTTTCTCGCCGGAGAAGGAACGGAGTCGGAACGCATTTCTGTCGAAACGCATTTGGCGGGCTGCCGGGATTGTCGTCTGAATTTTACGAATCTTTATGCGAATAAAGAAGAAGAGTTTTATACTGCTCCGGCATATCTGAAAGAAAAAGCAAAAAATCTGCC
Organism: Pyrinomonadaceae bacterium; assembly: GCA_041746235.1. GTDB lineage: Bacteria > Acidobacteriota > Blastocatellia > Pyrinomonadales > Pyrinomonadaceae > Aridibacter. The sequence continues at coordinate 2,338 of JBGTHN010000460.1, forward strand.
GCAAAAGGAAAAAGTTGCAAAGCCTTTTTTTAGTTTTATTTTTACACGGCAAACCGCCTTTGCGATGGCAAGTTTTGTTGTTTTGTTTAGTCTGGTCGGTTTTTGGGTTTTAAACAGCACACAAATTCAAATAGACAATAGCGATGTTTTCCGGCAAGGCGGACAAAATTCAAACACTCCAATTCTTTTATCCCCCGAAAATAATGCGAGCCTTTTGAGCGAAGAAATCGAATTTAAGTGGCAAAAACTTGATGGTGCGAATTCATACATTTTAATCGTTTCGGACGAAAAGGGCGACATTGTTTTTGAAAAACAAACAAAAGAAGAAAGTTTAAACGTCAAAGGTGCTAAAGCAAAACTAACCTCTGACAAACATTATTTTTGGTATGTTCGGGCGAAATTTATTGATGGAAAAATAACGGAAACAAGTCCAAGAAAATTTACGTTTAAGAATTAAACAGGAATGAAAAAGCCAGCCACTAAATTTATCTGGCTATTTGGCGGAGTGGTCGCTTTGGCGATTGCAGGATATTTTTCTGCTCCATATTTCGGTGAAGAATTTTACAAAAAAGGATTGCAGGCAAAAAAAGAATGGCGTTTGAGATCGGCGATCAACTATTTTTCTTGGGCGGAAAAATTAAGTGCGGAAAAAACAAATGCTCAATTTGAAAAGGCTTTCTGCTATCAACTTCACGGTGATTTTTTAAACTCGCAAAGCGAATTTGAAAAACTTCTCGCCGGGTCTCTCATCAATCAAAAATTAGAAGCGAAAATCTTAAATTCAAACGGCGTAAATCTCTTTAATCAAAACCAACCCGACAAATCTCTCGCAAGCCATCAGGAAAGCCTGAAAATTGCACGCCTAATTAATGACAAACAGCTTGAGGCACAGGCTCTCGTTGATCTAGCCCGTGTTCTTTATCACGCAAAAGGAAAATTTGACGAAGCTAAAACGCATCTCGAAAATGCTCTGAGGATTGGGCGTGAATTAAATAACGAATTGATAATTGCCGATTCTTTGCGAAATATCGGTGTTGTTTTGTGGTGGGGACGCGGCGAGTTAGACCAACCTCTGAAAGAGTATTACGAACCCGCACTTTCACTCTATCGCAAAAATGGAGATCGGCGAAGCGAGGCGACGATGTTGAGCAATATCAGTCTTATTTATTTACACAAAAACGATAATTTTCAATATATGAAATTGCAAAATGAGAGTTTTGCGATCAGGGATGAAATTGAAGATCAGTCAGGAATGAGCGAATCTTACAAAGCATTTGGTTCGGCATATTCCGGCGTTAGAAACCTGCGAAAGGGGCGTGAATATTTTCTCAAATCAATTGAATTATCGAAAAACATCGGTTTTCGCTTAAATCAAAATGAAGCCGAAACTTATCTTGCGGGCGTTTATGTCGAACTCGGCGAATACGATGAAGCAATCATACTTTTCGAGGAAATTTTTGAACGCGAAAGAGATAGTCCGGCACTAGCAAAGAATCGCCTAGGTGCAATCGGCAATTGCTATTTGCTTAAAGGGGAGTTTGAAAAAGCACGGGATTACCTTAATCAAGCTTTGCAGATTGAGCTTAATAGTGATTCAAAAGATATTGGTGCATTATTCGCTTTGCATGTCTATTTGGGCGAAATTTATATGCGAATAGGCGACTTTGAAAATGCTAAAGAAACTCTAAAAAAATCGGAAGAATATTACTCAAAAAACGTCGGATTGATCCACAGTCATTTCGGTTTCGGCGTTACGCAAGCCGAATTTTTCTATCAAAAAAAGGACTATGAAAAATCTCTGCAATTCTTAAAAGAAGCTGCTGATATTGAATTAACGCTTTTTGCCGCCAGCGGAACAAATGTCGTAAATCCTCCGCCCACGAGAGTTTACGATCGTTTATTTGCAATTTTGTTGGAGAAGTTAAATGGAGAAATTACGGCTAAAGAAGGAGAAAATAATCAGGCGGAAGAACTTGCTTTTCGATTTCTGGAGCAAAGACGTTATCGTTCATTTAGAAATTTTATCGTCCAATCAGGCACTAAAAATATATCTTCAACTCTAGCGAGCGAGAACGAAAAAAACGCGTTGGCAACTATTCAAAACATCAGCGAAGAATTGAAAACAAATAATGATTCCGAGTTAAGAAATCGTCTCCAAAAAGCATATAGCAATTATGAAAATACCGTTGTTCGAGAGCAATATTCACAAGAAATTCAGCGGGCAATTTCTGCCGCACAACCGATTGATCTAAAAACCGCTCAGTCAAAACTGGACGAAAAAACAGCTTTGATCGAATATGTTTTTGTCGGCGAAAAAACTTTCGCACTCGTTCTGACCAAAAGCAAACTTCGTAGTTTTGCCTTGCCTGTAACACGCTCAAACCTTAGAAATAAAGTTCGTCTTTTGCAATCTTCGATGTTTTCAAACAAAGAAAATACCGAATCTATTGACTGGCAACCGGTCACCAAAAACTTGCGTGAAAGCCTGATCGAACCGATTGAAAGATCAGATATTTTGGAAGATGTAAATCGTCTTGCCATCATTCCTTTCAGTTTTCTACACGATCTGCCTTTTGCCGCTTTGACTAAAAATGACAATAATCAAACACGATTTTTAATTGAAGATTACATTCTATTTTTTCCGCCTTCCGCCACATTTTTAACCGTTAAAGAAAGTTCAAAACAGACTAACAAACTCATCAGTTTTGGACGAAATGAAACTAATACTAGCAATTTACCGCCATTAAAGTTTGCTGTCGAAGAATCAAAATCAGTTGCGGAAATTTTTTCGGGCGATGCAAAATTGGAAAATGATGCGAACGAAACCGAATTTAAAAACCTTGCATCCAAAGTAACACATCTGCATATTGCGACACACGCTTTTGCCGAACCGGAAATGCCGCTTTTTTCCCGTCTGGTTTTGCAATCAACCGAAAAAGACGACGGAAATCTGACCACGAGAGAAATTTTTGAACTCGGGATTGATGCAGATTTGGTAACAATCGCCGCTTGCG
>JBGTHN010000461.1:0-4956 GCA_041746235.1 Pyrinomonadaceae bacterium
TCCGCATCGAGATCGGCAACTATTTTCATTATCAAGAAATTTCAACTGCCATCAAATCGCCGGAGATAACTGGTTTAGGTTCAGAAACAACTAAAAATGATTCGTTGGAATATTTTAACGTAATTTGGCAAATAAATTACACAATGTTCTTCTTGACGATTCTTTCTTTTATCAATATCCATAAAATAAAAAGTTCCGCACTTGGCTTTACCAATCTTCTGTTAAATTATTTTATTACAACCATATTCTTACTTGTCGGTTTGTTTATTTTAGCCGGTTTGGGTAACCAATATCTTTATCAAGCGGACTATTCCGTTTTCAAATATAGTTCCTATAATATCTACATTCGATATATTTCTTATGCGTTTTTGGCGACTCTGTTTTATGCAACTTTTCAATATATTAAACAGGAATTCCTAACGAAAACAATAGAAAACAAATATTTGACTGTCGTATTTGATTTGAGTTTATACTTTTCGATTTTAGTCATTTTAAGCAGTGAATTAATACTTTGGTCGGACATTTTCGGGATCGGTGAAATTTACAAACTCGGCTTGAGCATTTTGTTTGCAGTTTACGCATTAATTATGATTATTGTGGGAATTATCAAAAAGAAAGCTCACCTACGTTATTTTGCAATCGTGATTTTTGCCGTTACACTTTTGAAATTGTTTGTTTATGATTTGTCGGAACTCGACACGATCTCAAAAACTGTCGTGTTTGTTTCGGTCGGTACTTTGCTTCTGTTAGTTTCATTTATTTACACAAAATATAAAGGTTTGATTTTTGACGAATAAATGTAATACGGGATTTTTTTATGAAACTATGTCCAAAATGTGGAAATGTTTACACAGATGATACTTTGTCTTTTTGTCTTTCCGACGGAAACCCTTTAGTTGATGAAAGTTCAGGTGAGAAAACTGAGCAACTTCCCAATCTTGTAATTGACCTCAAAACAAAAGATGAATCATTAAACAAAACTAACCAAACAAATTTCCCTACCGAACAAACTGCAATCAGGACAATTAACAATGACAAGAAAAAAGGCGTTAGTCCGATTTGGATTTTCGCTACATTTGGACTTTTGGGAATTATCTTAATTGGAGGTTTAGGAATATGGTTTGTAATGAGCGGAAATTCTAATAGCAATAATGCTGAAAGCAATTCAACATTTGGTGACAATACCGTTTCAAATGAAAACAATTCAATTCAGAATAATGAAAATCTAGCAAAACAAACTCCGACAATTCCAACAAACACTCCAATACCTGAAAAAACTGTTATACCAACACCAACGCCAAATAAAACTCTCTACCGTGTCAGAGGTGTTGCAAGTAATGACGTTTTATATATTCGTCCAAGTCCGGGAAATACAAAAGTTGTCGTCGGAAAAATTCCACCGAACGGAACCGGAATTATAGTTACCGGCGGAGGGAAAAAAGCAGGAAAATCAGTCTGGTATCCGGTCAATTATAATGGAATCAAAGGATGGGTGAGCGGAAATTACATCACAAAACAGTAAGAAAAGAAATCATTTAATTTCACTAATGCACTATTTAACTTGACAGTCCTATTTTGACTTCGTTATTTTAATAGTTCGCTTTTTTATTTTAGCGATACTTGTAGTCAGTTAGCTCAGTTGGTAGAGCATTACCTTGACAGGGTAGGGGTCAACGGTTCAAGTCCGTTACTGACTACCATTTTTCGTACTTTTGATGAGATGCCAGTAAAGAACTTTGTTAGAACAGTAATAACAACTACGACGTGCTTCTAAGCACGTAAATATAGCGTTGTGTTTAAACACGATGCAAAGCAAAGTCGCTCTTATCAGATCAGATCAAATACAGTAGTTGATGGTTAATAGTAAATAGTTAATTGTTTTTTCTTGATATGAAGCTAACTTTGCTTAATTCGAGTGGGTTTTCGCATCTTATTGTGAACAATTAACAATAAACCATTTACAATTAACAAATATGAGTGAGATAAACATAAAATACGGCGAACATTCGCGGAAGTTTGAGGATTCGGTTTCGGTGCTTGAAGTAATCAAAGCATTTGATAGAAATTCGTCCAAAAAAGTTCTTGCGGCAAAGGTTAATGGCGAAGAAGTTGATTTAGATAAACAACTTTCTGCCACCGACGAAGTTTTGTCGGTCGAACCTATAATGCCAGACACGCACGACGGCTTAGAGTTGCTCAGACATTCAACTGCCCATTTATTAGCTGCTGCGGTTTTGGATCTATATCCGGGAACAAAGTTGGGAATCGGTCCTGCTTTGATGGAAGATCCGCGATACGGTTTTTATTATGACATAATCGCTCCTGAACTGCTTTCGGAGGATGATCTGCCGAAAATTGAAAAACGTATGTCACAGATGGCGAAGCAGAATTTGAAATATCGCCGTGAAATTGTTGGCAAAAATAAAATCTTAGATATTTTCAAAGAACGCAGCGAGCCGCTCAAATGTGAACTGATTGATGAGAAAGTTGAAGGCGATGCGAGTATTTACTATATAGATAATTCGCCGTTCATAGATTTTTGCTTAGGTCCTCACGTTCCGCATACGGGCAAATTGAAAGCATTTAAGTTGTTGGCGATCTCCGGTGCATATTGGAAAGGTGATGCCGAACGCGATCAGATGCAACGCATTTACGGAACTGCTTTTTTCTCGCAGGAAGAATTAAATGCTTGGATCGAACAACGTGAACAAGCGAAATTACGAGATCATCGTAAACTTGGACAGGAATTAGATCTATTTTCGATTGATGACGATTACGGAAAAGGTTTGGTTCTGTGGCATCCGAAAGGCGGAATTATCCGTATGGAAATGGAGAATTTTCTAAAAGGTGAACTCGTTAAAAGCGGTTATAGTTTTGTTTACACACCGCATATTGCCAAACGTGAATTGTGGCAAGTTAGCGGACACGAACAAAATTATGCTGACGGAATGTATAATCCGACAACTATCGAAGATGAAGAATATCGTCTTAAACCGATGAATTGTCCGTTTCATATAGGGATTTACAAAGCGAGTCCAAAATCCTACAGAGATTTACCGCAGAGATATTCTGAAATGGGAACTGTTTATCGGGCGGAACTTTCGGGAACTTTGTCGGGTTTGATGAGAGTTCGCGGATTTACAGTTGACGACGCACATCTTTTTGTCCGTCCCGATCAACTAGGTGTTGAAGTTACGGATTGTTTGAATTTCGCGTTGATGGTTTTTGCTACTTTTGGTTTTGATAAAGTTAAATTTGAATTATCTGTTCGTGGCGATGACAAAGCGGAAAAATATCTTGGCACAGATGAAAATTGGGAAAATGCCGAAGCTAAATTAGCCGAAGCTTTAAATGCTAAAGATATTACTTACGAAAGAATCGAAGGCGAAGCAGCTTTTTACGGTCCGAAGATAGATATTAAGATCGAAGATGTTATCGGCAGAACGTGGCAACTTGGAACAATTCAAATTGATTTTAATTTACCTGAAAGATTTGGACTTGAATATAAAGGCGAAGATAATGAGATTCATCGTCCCGTAATGATTCATCGGGCTTTATTCGGTTCGATCGAAAGATTCTTTGGTGTATTGATCGAACATTTTGCCGGAGCGTTTCCATTTTGGCTTTCGCCTGTGCAAATTGCTGTTCTTCCGATCACGGACAGAATTAACGATTATGCCGAAACTGTTGCTGAAGAGTTGAAACAAGCGGGTTTTCGTGTTGAATTTAACTCAAGAAGTGATAAAATCGGTGCGAAGATCAGGGAAGCGACAATGCAGAAAGTTCCGTTTATGCTTATTTTAGGCGATAAAGAACTTGAGGAAAACAAAGTCGCAGTTCGTGATAGAACAAAAGGCGATTTAGGAGCAGTTACGCTCAAAGAATTTATTGAAACTGCACGTAGGTTAAAAGAAACTCGTGCTTTGGAAAATGAGTTAGAGAGTTAACAGAAAGTTGCAAAGTTACAGAGTTTGGGTTTTACATCTAACTCTGTAACTTTCTGAAACTTCCCGCAACTCAGACAACTTATATATTTGGAGGTAGAACAATAGCTAAAAGATTTAAAGGAAATCGTAATAAACGATTTAGAGGACCACTACACCGCACAAACGAAAGAATTCGTATTCCTTCAGTTCGCGTAGTTGACGAAGAAGGTGAATTGCTTGGAGTAATGGATACCCGTGATGCAATTGCAAAAGCCCGTGATATAGGACTCGATCTAGTGGAAATTGCTCCTAGAGCAAAACCGCCTGTTTGCAAAATTATTGATTACGGAAAATTTCTTTACGAAGAAAAGAAAAAGAAGGCGGAAGCCAAGAAAAAACAGACGACTGTTACTGTTAAAGAGATTAAATTCCGTCCCGCGACCGATGAACACGATTATAGTTATCGTGCAAAAAGAGCCTACGAATGGCTCGAGGGCGGCGATAAAGTTCGTGCGACGATCGCTTTTCGCGGACGTGAAATGTCGCATAGAGAACTTGGAAGAGATATTTTAGAAAAATTAGCTAAGGAATTAGAGGAAGTTGCCGACATTGAGGTTCGTCCGAGAATGGAAGGCTATCAGATGTTCATAATTTTCTCGCCGAAAAAAGCTAAACAATAACGATTTTTATTGAAAGAGAAGATTTTTTATTAAGGAAGGAAAAGATTATGCCAAAATTAAAAACACATAAAGGTGCACAAAAGCGTTTTCGTAAAACCGCAAGCGGTAAATTCAAACGCGGAAAATCGCACGCTCGTCACATTTTGACGAAAAAAACTGCAAAAAGAAAACGAAATTTAGATATTGATACATACATTGCAAAAGCAGATCAAAAATTGGTTGAAGCAATGTTGCCGTATGGCAGAAAATAAAAAAGGATGAAGGATGAAGGATAAAGGATGAAATGCAGAATTAAGAATTTTGAATGTGGAGTTATAACTAATAAATTATTTCATCCTTCAAACTTCATC
>JBGTHN010000462.1:0-10746 GCA_041746235.1 Pyrinomonadaceae bacterium
AACAATCATTAAAGAAATGACTGAAAAAATTCTAAAATTGAAATTTCGCACTGTGGCTTTTACTCCTTCAAAATAAACTATTTGTATCATTGCTTGATTAACTTATAAAATTTTGTTATAAATTGTGTTTTTGAGTTTATACAAACTCTTTTTATACTTACCTCGTTTTTATATTTGGAGGCTACTATTATGGCAAAAAGATGTGATATTTGCGGAAAACGTCCGCTATTTGGAAACAATGTTTCCCACGCTAACAACAAAACCCGTCGTCGTTTTAATCCTAACTTGCAAAAGGTTCGCGTTCAGCGTCCCAATGGCGGTGTTATGCGACAAAAGGTTTGCACCCGATGTATCAAATCCGGCAAAATTATAAAAGCTGTTCGAGCCGCGTAAACACTTTGATATACATCATTACCAATTGGTTGCCAAACGTCATTTATTAATAAATGACGTTTGGTTTTTCTTGTTTTCAAAATATCTTTTTTATGATCTTGGGCTTTTTTTTCAAGAAAAAAAAGCAATATCTAACTAAAACATTTTCTTTAATTTCCCCAAAAACCAAAGACCTAAAAAACTAACGCAATACACTCTATTTCAACCTTTGCATCTCTCGGCAGACGTGCCGCTTGAACTGTTGCTCTGGCAGGTTTATTTTTATCAAAAAACCTGGCATAAACCTCATTCATCGCCGTAAAATCTTCCATATCTGAAAGAAATACAGTTGTTTTTACAACATTATCTAAACTTGTTCCGGCGGATTCCAACACAGCACTTAAATTACGCAATACTTGTTCGGTTTGTTCCGCGACATTTTCGGAAACAAATTCGCCTGTTTTTACGTCAATTGGTATCTGTCCCGAACAAAAAACCAAATTACCGGCTTTTATTGCCTGCGAATATGGTCCGATTGCTCCCGGTGCATTTTCTGTTGAAATGATTTCTTTCACTTTTCGCCTCAATTAAATAAAATTTGTTTATCCAAACAAAAGGCGAATATTAACAGATAAAATAAGAAAAAGAAAGTTTGAAAGGCTTATGTTGGTTAACTAATTTGTGGTTTTTATCGTTTTTTTGAATTATTTAATCTTTCGACCTCGATAACTCCCGAAACATTTTGTATTGAACCGACAACTTTATCGAGATGTTTCTTATCAAAAACCTCAACACTCACTTCAATTAATCCTTCATCACGATTAGAAACTTTGGCACGAGCGTCACGTATATTTGTTTTAATATCGGAAATAGCATTTGTAATTCCGGCAAGCATTCCTGTTCTATCTTCAGTTGTTACAAGCAGACGAATTGATTGAATTTCCTTTTTCTCATTTTTTGCCCATTCAACATCAACGATCCTATCTTTATTAACCATCAACTGTTTTACATTTTTGCAATATTTATTATGAACAACGATTCCTTTACCAAGTGAAATATATCCGACAATTTCTTCGCCAAGAATCGGATTACAGCATCTTGCACGGGTCGTAAGCAAGTTATCAACACCTTTTACAGTAATTGTATCGTCACTATAGCCAATGAATTTTTTAACAGCATCTACACCTGTTTCAAGCCGAGTTTTTTTTCTTTTATCCGGATCAAGTTCTGCAAACTTTTCGGGACCTAGATATTTTGCAACCACATTTCTCGGAAGTGTTTTACCATAACCGATTGAAGCGAATAGATCTTCCGCTCTGCCCAATCCGTATTCATTCGCAACTCTTTTAAGTTCGTTTTCGTCATTGAGCATTTTCTTTGAAGAAATGCCGAATTTTTTAGTTTCTTTTTCCAGCAATTTACGTCCCATCTCAATGGAATCTTTTCGTTGACGTTGGGCAATCCATTGGCGAATGCGATTTGTAGCTTTTGAAGTTACTACATAATTTAACCAATCTCTTGAAGGAGTTGAATTCGGTGAAGTCATAATTTCTACGACATTACCATTTTGCAATTTTGCACGAAGCGGCACAATTCGTCCGTTAATTTTTGCTCCTGTGCAGGTATCACCAACTTCAGAATGGATTGCATAAGCAAAATCAATTGGTGTTGCACCGCGTGGAAGATCAATAACCTTGCCCATTGGAGTAAATGTATAAACATCCTTTGGATACAAATCTAGTTTCAAAGATTCGATAAAATCTTCGGAATCTTGATTTTCTGATGTCGTTTCGACTAAAGGAAGAAGCAATTTTTCGACTGTTTTGCGAAGTTCTTCAATGCTTTCGTCTGTTTCCTCACCAAGTTTGTTATCTTTATAACGCCAATGAGCCGCAACACCTTCTTCGGCGATATAGTGCATATCCTCTGTGCGTATCTGTACCTCAAAGGCTTGACCGCCTTCACCAATAACAGATGTATGCAGAGATTGATATAAATTATCCCGCGGACTTCCAATCCAATCCTTGAAGCGTTCAGGAACAGGTGTCCAAATATCGTGAATTACGCTTAAAGCTAAATAACAGTTTTTTTTATCGTTAGACGTTATGATCCGTGCCGCAATTAAATCATAGACTTCTTCAATGTTTAACTTTCGCTTTTTTAATTTTTTCCAAAGCGAATAAAGCCGTTTTACGCGACTTTGAATTTCCACAAATGGAACATCATTTTCATTTAGCTTTTCTTCGATCGTTTTGGTTATTTTTTCAAGAGCAATTTCTAATTCTTCTCTTCTCGACGCAACTTCTTTTGAGAGTTTTTTATATTCTTGTGGATGAAGGTTTTGGAAAGATAAGTCCTCTAATTCACTACGGATTTTGCCCATTCCGAGCCGATGGGCAATCGGAGCGTAAATATCAAGGGTTTCCTGCGAAATCCTTGCCCGTTTTTCCGGCTTCAAAAATTCCATAGTCCGCATATTGTGCAGACGATCTGCAAGTTTAATAATTACTACTCGGACATCAGTAATCATTGCCAAAACCATTTTTCGGACATTTTCCGCCTGCTGTTTTTCTTTTGGTAGATTACTGATATGAGCAATTTTTGTAAGACCGTCCACAAGTCGGGTTACATCTTCGCCGAAATATTCCTTAATTGTATCTAAATCAACCAAAGTATCTTCAACAACATCATGCAGAAGTCCGGTGGAAACGCTGATGTCATCTAGCCTCATATCAGCAATAATATCGGAAACTGCCAATGGGTGAACAAGATATGGTTCACCCGATGCACGAGTCTGTCCACGATGGTGAAGTGCAGAGAAAAGATATGCACGACGAATCATTTCAACATCTGCGTGTGGATAATTTTTATTTACCTTTTCTATTATGTCTTCGATTCGTATCATTGTCGTATTTTAAATATAACAAGATTTGAGTTTGTTTATCTACTTCAAAGTCTTAGGTTTTGTAATGTTTTGATGAATATAAAAAGGCAACACAAAATTTTTATCAAAATTAAGTGTTGCCGTAAGATTAGGAAAACAAATTATTGAAAATTACCTGCTTTCTCCCTTTATTTCTTTTCAGCCGGTGCTTCAGCAGGTTTATTTTCTGCTTCGCCTTCTTTTTTAGCTTTTTTACCTTCTTTCTTAGCTTTTTCTTCAGCTTCCTTGCGTTTTGCTTCATCTTCAGCTTGCTTACGTTTTTCAGCTAATTCATTAAATTTAGTCTTAGCCTTTTCATAATCTTGCTTTAAAGATTCTGCCTTTTCAGTATTACCTTCAATTTCGGCGATTCGTCTGTTTTGCTCAATCATACTTGTTTTATATGACCAAGCAGAATCGCTTTCAGGATCAAGTTCGACAGCTTTTTCAATATTTGCTGTTCCACGTTCAACGCATTTCTTTAATTTTTCGTAGTCTTCCTCATTCTCAGGCTTGCTGAATTTGAAAACGTCTTTATCACCGTCTTTAACAGTCTTTTTAGTTGCCTCAGTATCAGTAATATCATTAGCACAAGTATAATCCTTGGAAGCTAGAGCAACATAAGCACCTGCACGAACATTATTAGGTAATTGTTCATTTGCGGATTGCTTTGTTTGCCATTCATTCCACTTATCATCTTGCTTCAAATTTTCATAAAGACTTGCAACTGCCCGCACAATTGAACCAATACTTTCTTCTGTTGACTTTAATTCATTTTGTGCTTTTTGATCTTTTGGGTTTGATTTAGCTTTATTTCTTTTTTCTGTCAAACCGTTCATAAATCCTGTAAGTGCTTTTTGATATTCAACAATCGCGTCTTCAGCTTTTTTTGTGTCTCCGCGATTTCCGGCAAATTCAGAATGAATTGTTCTAGCTAAAAATAATTGTGCAGTCTTACTTTCTTCAGTCGTAAGTTGTGGATCATATTCTACTGATTTTCTGAACCGTTCTTCTGCTTCTTTGAAATTACGTTCTTGATATGATTTTGCACCGTCAACTAGATTTTTCCTAGCCATTACACGGTTGTAATAGTTACAACTCGCCCCAAGTACTATAGTTAGTAGTAATAAAATAAATATCCCGTAACGAGAGATTTTCATCGTTTTGACTCCATATATTACTTAAATATAAGACGGTTCTCACAAAATAAATTGGAAATTACCGTCTCAAAATTTAAGCTGTTTTTTTAATCAGATAAATCGTCAATTTGAAGACCAATAGGTTGAGCTCCAGACAATTTTGTTGCATCAATAACCTTAACAACCTCTCCATACTTTACGCTCTTAGGAGACTTAATAAATACAGTCGTTTCAGTTTCGTTAGTTCCCTCACGAACAACTCTTTCATTTTCTCTTTGCTTGAAGATATTTGTAAGTCTGTCTTCAAGTGCTTTAGTGTCGGTTGTTTTGCCCAAAGGTTCATTATTCAAACTAACTGAAAAATCTTTATCTATTGCAACCACCAAAGTATATGGATTAGGTTTAACATCAGTTAACGGTTCATCTTTTGGTTCCGCCGGAACTTTAGCCTCAAATTGATGAGGCTTAAGCGGTGCGATGACCATAAAAATGATCAATAGAACCAGTAAAACGTCGATAAGTGGTGTTACGTTAATGTTCGGGGTTGCTCCGCCATCGGAGGAACCACCTGCTGACATTCCCATAGTTTTTTACTCCTGTTAAAAATGACGCAAAACTATTCTGCGTCTTTTTTCTTGTCGGCTACCAAACCAATCTTGTCTATTTCCTGTTTTCGGATAGTATCAATTGCTTGAACAACCGTTCCATACGATACATCAATTCCGCTTTTGACGTAAACAATCCTTTCCTCAGGTTTTTTTCCTTCCATCTCGGCTTTTATTTTTTCACCAAGTAATTCAAGAGTGTATCGTTCTTTGAGATTTCCCAGATAAAATTGTCCATCCTCCGGTATTGAAACAATAACCGCTGTATCGGATGTAATGTTCTTATCTTCTATCGGAGACCTCATTTGTGTGGGGATCTTAACCTCAATCCCGTCTTGTAAAAGCGGTGTAATAATCATGAAAATAATTAACAAAACCAACATTACATCCACCATCGGTGTAACGTTAATATCAGAATTAAATTCATCTGTGCCGCCAATTTTAGCTGCCATAAAACTATTCTCCCTCTTTAATTATACAAAAATCCAATCTCTTAGCTTTCAAGACGTTTGGTTCTTTGTTTAATAAAGTAATCAACTAATTCTGAAGCTGAGTTTTCCATTTCTACGCTAAAACTCGTTACTTTGTTAGTGAAATAGTTAAATAACCAAACAGCCGGAACCGCAACCGCAATACCAAAAGCTGTTGCAATAAGAGCTTCAGCGATAGCACCACCAACTACGTCAATACCTGCACCTTTTTGAGAAGCAAGACGAACAAAGGCTCCGATAATACCCACAACTGTTCCAAACAACCCTACAAACGGTGCAGTTGAACCAACTGTTGCCAAACCTGACAAACCACGTTTTAATTCGGCAGTTTTAACAGCGATTGCACGTTGCAAAGCACGTTTAGATGCTTCCATTTCATCAATAACGATTTCATCATTTCCTTGATGAGCCTGAAATTCTTTCAAGCCGGATGAAACGACCATTGCAAGATGCGAATCTTTATGCTTGTCGCTAATTGTGATTGCTTCGTCAATGTTGCTGTTTTTAAGTGCTTGGGCAACTTTCGGTGCATACTGACGTGACTGTTGTTTGGCTTTGTTGTATGTCAACCAACGCTCAATGCCAACAGCAATCAAATAAATTGATTGTAAAAGTAGAATGGCGATAACGATCCACCCCGGAATAGTTAATTCCTGTGCGATTGAATACAAGGTAAAAGTAGATTTACCTTCCTCAGCGAATATCATAAAAAAGCCTAGTAGGCTCCCAAAAAATGTCATTGTTTTTCCTCCAAAAAATGAAAAGTATATTATTGCTGAAAATCTATAAATTAATTTTAGATATGTTTAGTGTGTGGCTGTGAGATTTGCAAATCTCACAGCCTATTTTTAAGAATTAAATGTTTATTGAAAATTATAAACAATAACCCCAGAAACTTCGACAGCTTGCCCGGATAACATTGTAGGTGCAAATCTTGCATTACGTGCAGCCGAAACTGCTGCTGCTCTTAGCAAAGGATGTCCGCTAACAGCACTTGCCGACATAACGCTACCCGATTTACTAATAACGATCGCAACATTTACGGAACCCTTTATATTAGCCGCTCGTGCCGCTGCCGGATAAGCCGGTTTAGGTAAACTTGTTGCTTTACCATTTACAACTCCGCCGGAAATTCTCGAAGGAACCTTCGGTGGTGGTGGTGGTGGTGGTGGTGGTGGTGGTGCATCTGCCGGTGGTCTTGGTGTCGGTTGCTCTCTACCACTATCTGCATTGCCTTTACCATCTCCGTCACCGCCAACCTTGAAATCGCCACCTCTGTTTAGGTCTTCATTTGATGGACGATTTTTTGCATCATCAAAAGCGTTTGAATTATTTGAACCTTTTACAGTTGGCGTATCTTTCCGCATTTGTTGAAAGTCTTGTTTTGTTGCTACAGCTTTATCCACAACTTTGGGCGGAGAATCCAAGATATTTGCGATAAGTTCTTTTCGCATATCGGCATTTATCTTTGCTGCTTCCTGTTTCTCAGGTTCTTTTTCTTCGGGTGGCGGCGGAGCTTCCTCTGGAATCGGTGCTACCAAGGTTGAAAGCTCAAGTCCATCTCCACCAACAAATAAGTCTTGTGTAAAAAGACTATATCCGAGAGCCGAAATGAAACCACCTAAAACCAAAGCAAGCGTTCCCATTAACAAAACATTTTTAAATCTGTTTTCTTTATTGTAATTCTTTGATTCAACTAATTGATCTAACATTTTTATTTCCTCCCTAATCCGGTGCCAAATGGGTAAAAGGGTTACAAAAAACCAAAAACTATTACTTAATAATAAAATAATACCATTAAAAATCGGTAACTTTATTTATTATGTTTCGATTCTATCAACTTTTTAATATCTTTATAGAGCCTTTCTTAATAAATGCGGGATTAAATAGACCTTTACTAGCCTTTTAACTACAAAGGTGCAACTTAAATCCGTATTTTTTAGTAAAACGGATACAAAGCATCTTTAGATATTTAATTGACCAGCAACGTCTTGAAGTCTAAAGTCTTATGAAAGGAATGTCAAGAAAATTATGTTAATTTTATAGAAATTTTATTTTTTTTCTTAAAAAAACTAAAATTCCATCAAATTCCTCGGTAATAAACCTTTACTCCAACTTTAATCAAAAACTTTTTTATAAAAAACCCCAACTATTTTGAAATAGGTCTTCGCGTTACCGAGCGTCTTGATGCCGACGCGAGTTTCTTTTCTTTCTCAATCTTAGTCTCTTTCATCTTAGCTTCGCCGAGTTTGCTTTGCCACCAAATAGCAATCGGGCTTGCAATTGCAACGGTTGAATAAGTTCCGGTAATTGATCCGACAAAAAGTGCCAGCGAAAATCCGCGTAAAACTTCTCCACCAAATATTACTAAAGCTAAAACTGCCAAAAACACCAAACCGTTTGTAACAATCGTCCGCGACATTGTTTGATTTATTGAATCATTTGTTAGATTGTAGATTGGCTGACCTCGGCGTAATCCCAGATTTTCACGGATACGGTCAAAAATTACAATTGAGTCATTTACGGAGAACCCTACTAAAGTCAGCAACGCTGCCAAAACCGTTAAACTAACTTCCCATTGGAACATTGTAAAAAACGCTAAGGTAATCAAAACATCGTGAAATACGGCGATAACCGCACCAGCCGCATAAGTCCAATCGTATCGATAAGCGATGAACAAAAGAATTCCGACCATTCCAAGAAGCGTTGCAATAATTGCCTGAGTTCGGAGTTGTTCACCTGCCACAGGTCCAACTGAATCTGTTCCGACAATCTGATATTTTGCATCTTTTTCAGTAGCTAACTTCGTTCCCGGCTTTGCTTCTTTTCCAAATGTGTCAAGTGCCTCTTTTACTTTATTTCTTCCTTCACTTACTTGATTAAATTCATCATTCCCATCAGGTTTTGTTTGTGTATTAGCCGCGGTATTTGCGTTGGCATTTGAATTCGTTTCCGAATTTACGTTCTCAGAGGTATTAGAATTTTCTGTTGATTTGTTAACTTCTTCTTTATTAGGTTCAACAGCTTTTTTATCCGATTCAGTTTTACTTTTTGATTTGGATAAACCATCTTCTCCTTCAAGTAAAGGAATTTTGATTAAAACTTCATCTTGTTTGTCCAGTGATGCTTGAATCACCGCTTCATTCAAACCTATATTTTTCAAAGCATTGCGAAGTTGGTCTTCGCTAGGCTTACCATCTTTAAATTTAGCCGTTATAACCGTGCCACCTTGGAAATCAACTCCCAAGTTAAAAGCATCAGTTCCGCCCGGAGTAAGTTGCCGACCGACAGCCGAAATCAACCCAGCCAAAAGCACCACGATAGAAATTGCAACCAGAGGCTTGCGGATTCCCATCCAATCTACGTTTATTTTACCAAATGGATCAAACATTATTTCTTTTATGATAACTGCAAAAGTATTTTTTTACTTTTTCCCTTCTACTTCCTGTTTAGATACTTAATTTTTGCTTATTCGGGTTACGTTCCAAAAGCCACATGAAAATTGTGCGTGAAACGAAAACTGCTGTAAATAGATTGATAAGCAATCCTAAAATAAGCGTAACGGCAAAACCGCGAATCGGTCCTGAACCGTATAGATACAAAATTATTCCGGCAAGAATTGTCGTTAAATTTGAATCAATAATAGTGATAAAGGCACGATCAAACCCAAGTTCAATCGCCTTTGCAACCGACCTACCGGCACGCAGTTCTTCCCTTGTCCTTTCAAACACAAGGACGTTTGCGTCAACTGCCATACCAATTCCGAGAATTAAACCGGCAATTCCGGGCAAAGTCAGCGTAGCACCAAAAGCGATTAATGCTCCAAGTGTCAAAGTCATATTCATTGTCAAAGCGACAACTGCATTTATGCCCGAACCACGATAATATATGAGCATAAATACGATAATAAATGCTAATCCACCGATCGCCGCACTCAATCCGGCACGGATTGAATCTGCCCCCAAACTCGGACCAACAGTTCTTTCTTCTAAATACTCTATATCAGCCGGTAATGATCCCGATTTTAAGACTTTCGCCAAATCTTCACCATCATCTTTTGTGAAATTCCCGCTAATCTGTCCCTGATCGAAAATCTGTCCTTGAATAAATGCGACTGATTTGGCTTCATCGGTTAAAATAACTGCCATATAGTTTCCGACATTTTTTCCGGTCCATTCACCGAATTTTTGAGCTCCGCCGGGTTTTAATGAAAACGAAATTTGATAAGTATCACCTGTTCCGCCGGCACCTGAAGGTACTGCACTTGCATTTCTTAGTTGGTCACCTTCAACGATTGCCGGATATTCAACAACAATCCATTTTTCAGGCAAAGCAGCCTTTTCTTCTGGATTAGTTGGTTCTTCTCTTTCAGTATATTTAAAAACTTTGCGGGTTGAAGTTGCTTTACCACCGATTGTTTGTAAAGCCGCATCTTCTGTCGGATAAGTTTGCAAATTCGGATTTGGGGGACTAACAACAGCCATTAGTGAAAGTTTTGCCTGAACCTGCACAATTTCTTTTACCCGCTCAGGGTCTTCAACTCCCGGCATCTGCAAAAGAATCTCGCCCGAATCAACCGTTCCGCGTTTTTGCAAAGTCGGCTCAACCACTCCGAAAGAATCAATACGATCAGTAATGATCTGCATTGCTTGATCTCTTGCTTCTTCCTTTAACTGGATTTGTGCCTGATTTGGTAAACTCCACGTTACAGAAGTGCCGTTGTTGTCTTCCGACCAACTTAAAAAATCAACTTTCTGTCTAACGGCTTCAATTACTTCTTTAGTTTTTGAAGCATCAGTAAGATTCAAAGTTACCGAATATGTTCCATTTTCAGCGACAAAAGAACCATCCTTAATAGGTAATTTAGCGTCCTTAGCAGCATTCAATGCGGCATCTTGGTTATCTTGTGTTAATTTTGCCAGATATTTATCCGTTTTAACACGCATTACAAGATGCGATCCACCTTTGAGGTCTAATCCCAAATTTACGTTTTCAGCAAGATTTTTTTGAATTCCCTGCCACGTAAAATCGTTCAAAGTGATTCTTCCGCGTGGACCTATTACAAGATACACACCTAAAATCATTATTGCCGCAATAATTGCTGTTCTTATCCAAAGATTACTATTTTTCATTATTATTACTTAAAACCAAAGCGAAAATAAAAAATTGTTCAAGATAAATTATAGTAAAAACTATAAAATTGATTTTTTTAACTT
>JBGTHN010000463.1:0-5288 GCA_041746235.1 Pyrinomonadaceae bacterium
AGTGATGGAACAAATGGTGCGGACATTACAGATCCCGGAGGTAATAATTTAGTGGCGGTAGCTTCTAAAGGCACTTTAAGGATAAGCAACAAAACGACCGTAAATACTCCAACTGGCGGTGGCGGACCGTCAACGGGAGTAACCGTAACCAGCCGACGCGAGGTTAGATACTAATTTGATATTGCTTTGTCAAATTTGTAATAGACAGCAATTTTAAGTTAACTTCAGACAGCAGACTAGAAACTTGGAAATTTCGTTAATAATTTGCGGAATCCACCTTATTCCATACGCCACGGCGGATTTTTGCGGTTTTCTCCGGCGTAATAGAGAATTATTTTGTTATTATCCAAATCTCGCAAATGTGCTTCACGCCACAGCCATGTTTGATCAATCGGTTCTTGTTCAAACACGATTCCATTTGCTTTAAGTTCCGAAACTTTCTCGTTCAAATCTTCGCATTCAAAATACAAAACGATATTTGAAGCGGAAGAACCTTCATCGGTTTCGTGGAGCGAAAATGTCGAATCTCCATCAGGACACTCAAAACGAGCGTAACGCGGAATTGAGTCAACAATTAAAAGCAGTCCAAGTTTTTGATAAAACCGGACTGCTTTTTCAACGTCTTTTGAATAAACCGTAACTTGATTTAGATTCATTCTTTCGGCTTTAATTTATCCAAAGTTTTCTTGGCTTTATCCGCATATTTGCTCGTCGGATGGTTTTCGACTAATTCTTCCAAATAGGAAATTGCCGATTCACGCAGTTTTTCGGGCGTATATTTCTCTCGATCTTCTTCGGGGATTTTTTCAAGATCAATTTTCTGTTTGCCTTTGTCAATCGAAAGATAATAACTGCTCATTCCTGCCAAATATAAAACTTCGTCCATTTTTGCATAGGTCGGATGAGCAGCGATGGTTTCTTCCATTCGCACAAGCACGGCGTTATAGGCTTTTTTTAATCTAAAATATTGCCAGCCAACATTCAAATTATGCTTTGCGTCGGCTTCCAAAAGTGTGTCAATCGGAACTTGTTTTTCGTCGCCATCAGTTTGTGCAAATGTGGAAACGGAAAACATTAAAAATATAAAACTAAATAATAAAATTGCTTTTTTCATATTGTATTTAAAGATGTTTGTTAGACCAAAAAGGTTTTCTACGGACTCGGACTGGAACGCGGAGCGGCTTGCTTGCAATGAGTGTCGCTTCGACGCGAAAGAAGTGTAAAGCATTTTACAGATAGAAGTCGAATTTAAAGAAAATAAACTCTTTTTTCGTGCTTTGCACTCATTGCAAGCGAGACGCTTGCGTTCCGACCGTTAAGAAGTCTTCGCGTAATAAACTTCTTCATAAGGTTGCAGAACAACCCAACCTTGACCTTTGAATGCTAATTGAAATGATTCACCGCTTCCGCGTCCAAACAGAGTTTTGAGCGAAATATCCGTTTTAATTTCGGGTTGCAGAGAACTTGACCAAGCGATTGTTGCATTTGGGTCGGTAAAAATCGGTTGTTCGGGACGCACTGCTAAAGTTATCGGATCAAAGTGCGTTGTAATGGCGACATTTCCTGTGCCTTGGATTTGAATATTGAACAAACCACCCGCCGCCATTCCAGCCATTCGCTTCATCATTTTGATGTCCCATTTGATCGTATCATCAAACGCCAGAATATTATTTCCGTTCACATAAAGCATCTCGTTATTCAACGATAAAATACGAACTTTCTTACCGCTGTCGGCAAAATAAACTCTTCCGTTTCCTTCGGCTTTCATCATTGGATTTGCTTCGCCGGTTACGGCACGTTTGAACATTTGTCCCAA
This sequence comes from Pyrinomonadaceae bacterium, assembly GCA_041746235.1. Classification (GTDB taxonomy): domain Bacteria; phylum Acidobacteriota; class Blastocatellia; order Pyrinomonadales; family Pyrinomonadaceae; genus Aridibacter. Next base: position 1,817 of record JBGTHN010000463.1, read on the forward strand.
ACCGCCTTCCGCCATTCCCATTCGTTCAAATTTTACATCGCCGGTGTAACCGATCATCGAACCGAGTTTTGCCCAAACCCTCCCGTTCAAATTAACTTCCAAAAGATAGGGATTTTCAAGTTCAAACGGTTCCCGTGCATTATCGTCCTGTGCCGTTTCATTTAGAAAACTGTTTATTGAATATTTGCTCATAATTTTTTTCTCCATTTTTATTTTTGTTATTTATTCCGAAGGTTTCAGCATCAACTTAAATTCTAAACCATATTCGCGTAAACCTTTAAACATTTTGAGAGACATTAACATTCGCCGAAAGTGATAATAAATCTCGGGACGTTTTTTTTCGGGCGAAAGAACTATCTTTCCGGCGGGAGCATTATCTTTATTAGCAGAATAATAAGGGTTTTTCCAGTTTTTTCTTTGTGGATATTTCCCTAAAACTCTCAATCCACGGCGGACACTGATCGTTCCGGTATCCTCAATTTCAAACCCACTTTGTTTGATAATTTGCAAAAGCGTTTTTTTTGGAAAGAAAAAAAGATGTCCGTCTTTGCTAAGTGGTGGTTGTTTTTCATCTTCGTAAAAATTTATCATTGCTTGAGAATCGGTCAAACCGTTTGGAATTGAAAGGTGTAATTTGCCATCGGGCTTCAGAATTCTTTTGGATTCTTCAAACATCAGAAGCGGGTCTTTTACATGCTCAAGGACGTTGCAAATTCTTACAAAATCAAATTGATTATCGGGGAAATTAACGTCGGACAGTTCGCCTTGTTGCACATCCAGATTCAAAACATTACGAGCGTGTTTAACACTTTCTTCACCAAATTCAACGCCGTAGAGTTGCCAATCCGAAGCCGAACGAATTCCGTCGAGAAAGTATCCCAAACTGCAACCGACTTCTAAATATTTTCCATTTTCCTTTTTCGGTAAATGCCATTGAGCAAATGTTCTTCCCCAACCACGCTGTTTATACCAATCACTGCCGTAATATCCCGTGTTATAAAAATTTGCAAGATTTTCATCCGTCGGCAAAGGGAAAAGTTGACGAGTCAGACAATCGGAACATTCGATCAGATCAAACTCGGTTTGACCTCCAAGTGTAGCCGGACATAAAATCTCAAATCCTTTCGGTTCGCAACGGCAAACTGCACAGAAGAAAGATTGATCGTCAATTTTATTATTCTTTGGCATTTATGACTCATTTGTTCTCATAATTTAAAATGTAAAGAAATAATTTATCACAAAGTTGGACAAATAATTGAGTCCAAATTAAAAAATGTTAGAACAATGCTCATTACAACAAAAGTAGAATATCAAAACGACAAATGCTAACATAGATTCCATTAACAAACAGGTTTTAGAAGATCAATTAGTTGGAATGACATTTTTATTATTTATTCGGCTGTGATTTTTTTATCTCTAGAGTTTGTTTTGATATATGAAACGAAATATATACAAAGTAGGAGCATATTATGAAACTAAAAGCGATAAGTTTTTTGATAATCGGAATTTTTTTAAGTGGTTGCGGAGTTGATTATTTTGGCGGCGGAGTCGGAACCACTAAAGAAACAACTGACGAGAAAGGCAGAAAAGTTGTTGAGATGACAGTTACTTCAAAAACAAAATCTTATGATTGCGAAGGCAAAGTTTATAACCTTGAAGCAGTCGAGAGCAAACTTACTTTTACAGGCGAATGTGCCGAACTTAATATTCAAGGTGTAAATAATGAAATTCACGTTGAAAAAGTTGGCAAGATTAAAGCAGAAGGCGTTAAAAATAAAATAACCTATGGCGAAGGTTCTAACGGCAAAAAGCCTGTAATAGAAGATACCGGAGTCCAAAACACCATCGAACAAAAATAAATGCGTTCACATAATTATTGATCGAATTTGCCCAATAAAAAAGCGGTCAATATGTGAAATTGTGTGAGTAAAGTAACGTCGTCATTTTGACAGCGTTACTTTACTATTTCAGATTTATTCAAAGATGCGTTTATCTAATATTTGCTCATAACACTATTTTTCCTGTTTATCACCCGAAGGCAAACGCCGTTCAAATTTAAGCATTTCATTTTCAAGCCGCAATGCTAAATTCTCACGTTCTCTTACTTCGGCTTCACGATTGTTTTTTATTTCTTCTTTCATTCGCAAATTATCATTTGCCAAAAGTTGAATTGCACTAGCCAATTTTCAACTTTATCTTCCAAAGAATCTAAATCTGATCTGAGTTTTCCAATGTCCTCTTTGTTTCTGGTTGACCTTTCAGACAAAGTGAAAAGTTCTTTTGCTGATGATATTACTTGATTCCACATAGAACTAAAGTTTTCTCAATGTCTGCAATTTTTTGGTCAATTCGCTCCAATGTTTTTTGAGATTTTATTTCTAAACGATCAATCTCTTTCTGGTCGCTTTCCATTTTTTGATTATTCAATTTAATTTTGTCTAAAATCTTATAAAACTCGGCTCTATAAGATTCGTCAGATTGTTCAACATCTTGTTCTAAAACTTGGCTCATAAAATACCTCCAATTAAAGATTCTACCACATTATTTTGATGCGTATTTGCCGATAATTGCGTCCAATTTCTTCGCTGTTTCCGGGTTCCAATGTTCAGGTTGTGTAAAGATCGCACTTTGCGTTCCGCCTTCAAATGGATTCGGTGTTTCTTTATTAGCAACTCGTTTAACGGCTTCCTTCAAAACGAGTTGTGCATTGCGAACATTTTTCGTCAGATACTCAACCACCATATCAATTGAAACTGCGTCGTGATCTTCGTGCCAGCAATCGTAATCCGTAACCAAAGCCATCGTCGCATAAGCAATTTCGGCTTCGCGTGAAAGTTTTGCTTCCTGCAAATTCGTCATTCCGATGATGTCCATTCCCCATTTGCGGTAAGTATTCGATTCCGCTTTGGTCGAAAACGCCGGACCTTCCATACAAATATAAGTTCCGCCGCGATGCACTTTTAAGCCTTCGACAGTTTTGCAAGACGCTTCTAAAATGTCGCCTAGTTCTTCACAAACAGGATGCGAAAACGTAATGTGTCCGACGATTCCTTCACCGAAAAACGTAGATTCTTCCGTCCGTCCGCGGGTTCTGTCAAAGAATTGATCGGGAATACAAAAATCCGTCGGTGCAAAATCTTCACGCAAACTTCCAACTGCCGAAACGCTCAAAATATAATCTATGCCCAACATTTTCATCGCATAAATATTCGCCCGAAAGGGAAGTTCCGAAGGCGTTAATTTATGCCCGCGTCCGTGTCTCGGCAAAAACGCCACCGTTACGCCTTCTAATTCACCAATAATAAAAGCATCCGAAGGTTTCCCGAACGGCGTTTCAATTTCTTGTTCTCTAACATTCTCAAGTTCCGGCATCTGGTATAAACCACTGCCGCCGATTATTCCAATATTTACTTTTTCCATATAATTTTAATATTTTCCGATATATTCAAAATATTTAGCTTTTTTATTTTCC
>JBGTHN010000464.1:0-3372 GCA_041746235.1 Pyrinomonadaceae bacterium
ATATCGCATAGACCAAACCTGTATAAACGATTATCGCCACATTCGCAGCTTTTTCACGGCTAAATGCGTTCGTTAAGAAAACCTGTCCGAGTTGAGAAAACACACCGACCAGAATCAAATAAAGCCATTCAATTCCAAGCGGTGTTTCCCAAACAAAAAACAACGCCGGAATACTGACAAATAATCCTACGAACTGAAAATAAAGAATTATCACCAAAGGATGTTCCGAATCTCTCAGCTTTCGCACAAAATTATAAGCTACGCCCGAACCAAAAGCCGCGATGATTCCGATCACTAAATAAAACATTGAAACACGCGGATCGAAATTTTTGATAAACAAAACCCCGCCAAAAGCTATTGCATAAAAAAACCATTGCAAAACCTTTACATTTTCCTTTAAAAAGAAAATTGCAATAAAGGCAGTAAAGATCGGTGATAAATATTGAATTGTGGTGGCGGAAGCGAGCGGAATATTTTGCAGAGTTATAAAAAATAAAACCAACGCGGTCGTTCCGGCAATTCCCCTGAAGATCAAAAACAGCTTATTATTTCCTTTCCAGGACACTTTTGCCTGTTTGATCCCGATATAACAAAACATCCCTGCAATGACACTGCGAAAAAAAACAATTTCCATAACCGGCATCGTTGATAACTGCTTTACAAAGATATTTGCCATCGCAAATGAGAATGTTGAGAGGAACATCTGGCTGATGCCGGATTTGAGCAAATTTGATTGAATCATTAAATATTATTTTTATTTTTATTTTTTTCCCGATTATCAATTTTAGAGGTTGCGTAGTGTATTTCAAAATGATAAAACAATTTACTGATACCACCGCAAAATTAAGGTTTTGCAACTATGAAAAGATTTTATTCTATGAGATAGTATGGTGTTTTAATTTATTACATTTAATTTAACTGGAGGATGAGCAATTTAATTGCTTAACAATATAAAAATGACACAAAAAGAAACAATTGATTATTTAGCAGACAAATGCGGAGTTTCAAAAGCTGACGCAAAAGGTTTAATGACGGCTCTTAACGATCTTGCAAAAAAAGAAGTTAAGAAAAATGGCGAATTCGTTTTACCCGGATTCGGTAAATTCGTAAAAACAAAACGTAAAGCACGCAAAGGAAGAAATCCGGCGACAGGTGCTGAAATCAAAATTCCTGCAAAAACAACCGTAACATTTCGCGTTGGTAAAGGAATGAAAGACGCTGTTTAATTACATGCACTTTTACAATCTTAAAAAAAGAAAGCGGAAAACCATACGGTCTTCCGCTTTTTTTGTATTTATTTTTTGTCGTGTAAAATGTTCTTATGTTCAAAAAAGTTCTAATCTTATCAGCGTCGGTCGGAGCAGGTCATCTAAGTGCGGCGAGTGCCATCGAAAGTGAATTGATAAATCAAAATGCCGCCGAAGAAGTTAAAAACATAGATGTTCTTGAATATACAAACCCGCTTTTCCGTAGGCTCTACGGCAAAGCCTATATCGAAATGGTCAACACTATGCCCGAAGTTCTCGGTTGGATGTATGATTCGCTCGATAAACCCTGGCAAAATGAAAGACGAAGACTCGCTTTAGATCGTTTGAACACACAACCTTTTATAAAACTCATCAAACGAGAAAAACCCGACATCGCTATCTGCACACATTTCTTGCCCGCCGAAATAATTTCATGGTTACGAGCCAAAAACAAAATTGACACAAAACAAGCGATCGTCGTAACCGATTTCGATGCACACGCAATGTGGCTGGCTCATAATTACGAACATTATTTTGTCGCCTTGGACGAAACCAAAGTTCATCTTGCAAAAGTCGGAATTCCAAACGAAAAGATAACGGTCTCCGGCATTCCGATCAAACCTGTTTTCGCCGAAAATAAAAACAAAGCAGAAATGCTTGAAAAACACGGTTTAGAAAAAGATAAACTGACAATTTTAGTTTCGGCGGGTGGTTTCGGAGTCGGCAATATCAAACACTTGCTTGAAGCATTGAGCGAAATCCAGACACCTTCGCAGATCATTGCCATTTGCGGACGAAATGAAGATTTAAAACTAGAACTTGATAAACTCGCGAAGGAAAAATTAAACAACGAGCGTGTAAAATTTCATCCGATCGGATTTACAAAAGAGATGGACGAATATATGTCTGCATCCGATCTGATCGTCGGAAAACCGGGCGGTTTAACGACTTCCGAAGCATTGGCAAAAGGCTTGATATTTGTCATCGTCAATCCGATTCCCGGACAAGAAGAACGCAACTCCGATCATTTGCTAGAAAAAGGCTGTGCCATCAAATGCAATAATCTGCCGGTTTTGGCTTATAAAATTGATAAATTATTCGCCGATAAAGAGAGATTCACTACAATGAAAGATAATATTGCGAAACTCGCCAAACCCTTTGCTTCAAAAACTGTGGTGGATGTTTTAAAACAGTTATAAGTGATCGGACAGCATTAATATGTAAGAATTTTTACCACAGATGGACACGGATAAACTCAGATGTTTGAACTGATGAAAACAAACGCTGTTTTTTTCTTTTCTTATCAATGTTTATCTGTGTCCATCTGTGGTTGAAATATGTTTTAATTTTGTCCAACTACTTACTTGATCAATTTTTATGTTTTTCTCCCGATCATATCTAACCCGACAGCGATCACCAGAATTGAGCCTTTGATAATTTCCTGAGTATATTCGGCGTAATTTAACAAAGACATTCCGTTATCAAGACTTGTCATTATCAAAGCACCGAGGCACGCTCCAAAAACTGTTCCGCGTCCGCCCATCAACGAAGTTCCGCCGATCACACACGCCGCAATCGCATCAAGTTCGAGCAAAGTTCCGGCATTTGTCGTAGCGGCAGCAACTCTTGCAGTGTTTATCAAAGAAGCGATTCCGACAAATACGCCGAGTATCGCAAAAACTTTTAACACGACCATTTTATTGTTTATACCCGAAAGCCTTGCCGCCTCAGCGTTTCCGCCGATTGCATAAACGTAGCGTCCGAATGTCGTATTGTTCGTAATAAAATATCCGATAAAAGCAATCGCCAAAAATATCAGAACGGCATTGGGAATTCCGGCAAATCTATTCATCACGAATGTAAACAAAATGATGGCAGAGATCGGAACAATCGCATTCAAGAATTCTCTTAGTGAGCTTCCTTCATTAACACCATATTCCTTATTTGTTTTAGATTTCCTAAATGCCAAAAAAAGCACGATCAAAACAGCCAATCCAGCCAACACCCAACCGAAACGCCATTCAATATATTGCTGTCCGATAGCCTTAAAATTATCGTCGTAAATTTGGATGGTCTCGCTTTTTGTGATCCCGTTGATCGCACCACGCCACGCCAGCAAACCGCC
>JBGTHN010000465.1:0-3263 GCA_041746235.1 Pyrinomonadaceae bacterium
AAACGCAACAAAACTCCAAGAATTGTGGCGATTAAAATTAGAATTGCTCCGGTAACCGATGTTGCTAAGGTAGAGAACTGAACGCCAAAATAAACAAGTGTTATCGAAAAATTTAAGATCGTTGCAACCGTTATCCAACCGAAATATATGTTGAACGGAACTTTGGCAATAAGCGTTTCTGTCATTGTATCCATTTCAATCAAAGCGACATTTATAAAGATCAAAGTGCCGAGAATGATTAACATTATCAAAAGGCTCAAAGGAATTAATTCGTAATGCCAAGCATATATCCAACTCGCATTTGCAATGCAATTTAATATATATGCAGGTCGAATTTTTCTAAATAATTTATTTTCGGTTTGCGATGGAAATGCTTGATAAATGCTGAATGCGATCAAGCCGAGATATATCAAACTCCAAATCGCAAAAGCATAACCTGACGGTGTAATTTCAGTTGAGAATTTATCGGATAATTCACCCGTTGTTTTGTTATTTACAAATCCGCTTGCCGCTAAATAATTGACGAAGATAACGCCGGATGTAGCGACAATTACAAGTATCTGTCTGATTTTTTCATTCATCTTTTTTCCCTTTACCCAAATTGTTCTATACTTAAAGTATCTGTTAGAGAAACTCTTTTTATCAAATCGGTTATGAAAGATTATTCAAAAAGTTGCTTTTGATAAAAAAGGCTTTCCTTTTCAAACTAAACAAAATACCCAGTTTTATTAACAATTTGCGGAAAAAGTTAGTTTGACTTACGTTTTCGTATGAAATTTACGGAAAACGTCCAGAACTGTTTTTGAATCAGAAAGTTTGATGTCCTATTTTCAGTAGTATCCTGGAAATAAACACTTTCAACGATTTTGGCATCGTTCTTGCGTATATATAAAAACGGCACTCGACTTAACTTTCCCATTAGTGCTGATAGATTTTTAAGTAGAGTGATAAATTTAATTATAATGAAAAAACATTTAGCAAAATTTATATTTATATTTTCGATGATTTTAGGTCTGGCAATATCTGCATCAGCCCAGCAGGATGATAAAGAAAAACAGGAACCGAAAAGACCTAAGCCACCCACAATTGTTGTTCCAAAAAAACCAAAACCTCCCAAAGATGAGGAAAAGAAGAAAAAACCGGATCAAACTGCTCAATTCATAATTAACAAAGAATATGCAGATTTATCCTAAGTTTCGGATTTTATCAACAATTTTAGATTTTCTTTCCCCTTACACAAAAACCATTAAATAAAAAAGGAGAGAACAAATGAAAGGATATATGACAAAAATGATGTTTATTTTTATCCTATTGCTTTGTTTTTCATTTACGGTTTCGGCACAAAAAAACGATGAAAAGAAAGGAGAAAGAAATCCACCAACGATCGTGCCGGATAAAGACAGGCAACCGAAAAATGATAAAGACAAGAATAAGGATAAGGATAAAAAACCGGAAGGGATTTTCAGAATTATTGAAGCAAGAGCAGAAGTTAAAATTTCTTGATTAATTCAATAAATCTATATTTTCAATAAAATGGGCAACTTTTTTACAGAAAGTTGCCCATTTTTTATCGTTTTATAATTAATTTATCAATTAAAATTATAAAGGATCAAACCACGAACTTTTACCTTTTCTCCAGAAAGAGTTGTCGGAGTAAAAGTTGATTTACGAGCCGCATTTTCTGCGGTATCTCTAAACAATTGATGTCCTTTTATTGTTTGAGCAGAAACAACTTTGCCGTTTTCATCTATGAGGACTTGAACAGTTACTTGTCCACGCAGTTGTATTGATTTTGCGGACGCAGGAAAAGCAGGTTTTACAAGATTTACAGCTTTTCCATTAACTACGCCGGTTGATACGATTATATTTTCAGCTTTTTTTCGTTTTTCTTGCGGCGGTGGCGGCAGTTCAGGCATTTCTATCTTTTTGATCGGCTCTTTTGGGGTTACAGGTTTGGTTGGAGTTTCAGTTATCTTAAATCCCTCGCCATCTGGATTTGAAGTATTTCCGATTTTCTTTGAATTATTATCAGTTGGAATTTTATCAGAGTCTTTTAATCCAACTTCAAACGCTGAATTTGGACGTGATTTGGCATCTGAAACTGTTGTCGAAATTGTTTGTGGAATCTTGCGGGGCGATTCATCAACCCGCATTATATTCTCTTTTCGAGTTGTTAAATTGGTTTTGTTATCCTTTTGGTTAGTCTGTTTAGTTTGATCTACGGGTTTTTGTGGTATTGGTGCATTTTCTGGGATTTTAACCGGCGAAAGTAAATTCGAAAGTTCAATACTTTCTTGTCCCATTGCAAGATTTTGTGCAAAAAGACTAAAAATCAAAGCAAAGAAAACTGTGCTGATGATTACGGTAGATGTTGTAAGGAAAAGTTTTCTGACCTTCCTTGTTTCCGATCCATTATTTTTCGATTCGATTAATTTATCTAACATTTGATTTCCTCCTAGGAATTCGGTGCCAAATCTAATAAAGGGTTAAGAACAAATCCACGACTATGTCGTTCGTGTGTAATATCTTAGACACCGCAATAACATATTTTGTTCCCGATATGTTGATTTAATATTTTAATTCACATAAATTTACTTTTATGTTTGACTAACTGAAGCTATATTAAGTGGCTAAATTGGATGGAAAAACCAAGGCTTATCGTATGGAGCAAAAAAAAGTTAAAACATTTCGTTTGTTAATGAAACTTTTTCGATTTTGGAGAAATCTTCGGGATAGGTTTGCGGCATCATTGGATGTCAACTTAAATCGAAAAGTTGAGCTTCATATAGGACTTTCAAAATCAGCAACACTCCGAGACATAGTTTACTGGCTGCAACTTTTGTTCTCAGCCGGAATTGCTACTTTGGGTTTGGTTTTGAACAGTACAGCCGTAATTATCGGTGCGATGCTTATTTCGCCATTAATGGGACCGATTCTTTCCGCGGGTTTGGCACTTTCAACAGGTGACTTGATTCTTGCCTTCCGTTCCGCCGCAAATTTGATTTTAAGCACCGCAGGCGGAGTTCTTTTTGCGTTGATTTTGGTGGCACTTTTACCATTTAAAGATATTACTTCGGAAATTACGGCGAGAACTGAACCAAACACTTTGGATCTGGTTATTGCACTTTTTTCGGGGGCAATCGGTTCAATTGCAACGTGCCGCGAAGTAAAAGGTGTTGTTACATCAATTCCGGGTGTCGCGATTGCTGTTGCTTTGATGCCACCACTCTGCGTGATCGGATTTGGTTTCGGTTATGCGATAA
>JBGTHN010000466.1:0-6303 GCA_041746235.1 Pyrinomonadaceae bacterium
ATTGCTTCGGGAGCGAGCCTTTTGCAGGCATATACGGGATTTGTTTATCAGGGAATTACTTTTGCGAGAGATGTTAATGTTGGGCTGGCTAAATTATTAAAAGACAAAGGATTTACAAATTTAGACGAGGCGGTTGGAAGCGGTATAGATAGTTGATTTTACGGCGTTTGAGGTTTGACAGCAAAACTCTAAAGGTTATAATAATAAACTTTGCGTTTTACGCTATTTGAAATCTTATTTATCTTGTTTATAAATGATTGTTGAAGTTGCAAAAATACAGAATTCGGGCAAAGATTTCGATTTAAAATTCGAGCCTTCCGAGATTGATTTGAAGACCGAATTTGCGAAGGTTACAGGCGAAACGCTATTTAAAGGAAAAATTACTTATAGTGACTTGCGAACGGTCGTTGATGGCGAAATCAAATCGGAAGTTGAACTTTATTGCAATCGCTGTTTACAGGGAATTCCCGAAAGCATCGAATTTTCATTTAAAAATGCTTATATTTTAGCCGAAGATTATACGACCGAAGAAGAAGCGAAATTGGAAGATCAAGGCTTGGAGATTTCGCTGTTTGAAGGCGACAAGATAGATTTAAGCGAAGTCGCCAGTGAACAGATCGCACTCGCTTTGCCGACGCAGATTTTATGCGAAAAAGATTGTAAAGGTTTGTGCGAAAAATGCGGTGCGAACCTAAATTTGATAGATTGTAAATGTATTGATAATGATGTTGACCCGCGTTGGTCAGCACTAAGTAAGTTAAAAATTAAAAATTAAAAATTAAAAATTTCGGATTAAAAATTCTACGGAAGTTTTAACCTTGCGTTTTTAATTTTAGGAGTAATAAATGCCAAATCCAAAACGAAGACATTCAAAAGCCAGAACACGCAAGCGTCGTGCTCATGATGCTTTGACACCACCACAATTTTATCTTGATAAAGATACGGGTGAACCTTCACAACCGCATCGTATCAATCCAAAAACGGGAATGTATAAAGGTCGCAAAATTCTTGATGTAAAAGAAGAAGTTTAAGAAATAAGTTAACAGGAAGTTGACAGAAAGTTTCAGAGTTACAGAAAGTTTCTTAACTCTGCAAACTCTGAGAACTCTATAACTCTGAAACTCTGAAACTCAAAAATCTATGAATGCAGGAATTTTAGGCACCGGACATGATTATCCCGAAGGCGTTTTAACGAATGCTGATCTGGAAAAAATAGTTGATACTTCGGACGAGTGGATCACTTCTCGGACGGGAATCAAACAACGTCGCAAAGCACGCGATGATGAATATACTTCGCAGTTTGCCGTGCGTGCCGCTAATAATGCACTTGAAAGTGCAAATATGAAAGCGGAAGACATAGAGATAATTATCTGTGCAACGACTTCGCCTGACCAAATTTTACCTTCGACAGGTTGTTTGATCCAAAAAGAGATCGGAGCAACAAATGCTGCGGGAATGGATGTTTTTGCGGCTTGTTCGGGGTTTTTGTATGGACTAACGATGGTCGAATCAATGATTCGAACGGGGCAAATAACAAATGCTCTCGTTATCGGTGCGGAAGTTTTGACCAAATATGTTGATTATACGGATCGTTCGACCTGCGTGATCTTCGGCGACGGTGCGGGAGCGGCGGTTCTCGGTCCTGTTCCCGATGATAAAGGAATTCTTGCGACGAAAATTCGTTCCGACGGGCGTTATGATGAACAACTTTATTCGCCGGGTGGCGGAACAAAGTTGGGTTTGACGCACGAAACGATTGATAATCGTGACAACTTTTTTAAGATGAAAGGCAATGAGCTTTTCAAAGTCGCCGTTCGTTCGATGTCAAAAGTTTCTAAAGAAATGCTTGATAAAGCCGGATATACGGTTGATGATCTGAAAATGGTTATTCCGCATCAGGCAAATCAGAGAATCACCGATGCGGTCGCATCACGTTTAAATGTCCCCGAAGAAAAAGTTTATTCAAACATCGCCGAACACGGCAATACTTCGTCCGCTTCGATTCCAATTGCTTTGGACGAATGCTTGAAAGACGGAAAAATTGTCGAAGGTGATCTGGTGTTAATGACCGCGTTCGGCGGTGGCGTAACATGGGGCGGAACGCTTGTAAGATTTTAGATTTTTAAACAATAAATGGGTAAACTTGCATATATATTTCCGGGGCAGGGAAGTCAAAAAGTTGGAATGGGAAAGAATCTATTCGATAATTTTCTACCGGCAGAATTTGCGTTTGAAGATGCTGATGAAGCAATCGGATTTTCACTTTCTAAAATGTGTTTTGAAGGAACTGAGACTGATCTGGCTTTGACGAAAAACACGCAACCGGCGATCTTAACGACTTCGATTGCAGCTTATCGGGCGATGGAAGATGAAGGATTTCCAAAACCGGATTATGTCGCGGGACATAGTTTGGGAGAATATTCGGCACTTGTTGTGGCGGGCTCTTTGAGTTTGAAGGATGCGGTTAAAACGGTTCGTAATCGCGGAACATATATGCAGGAATCCGTTGCGGTTGGAATTGGTGCGATGGCAGCAATTTTAGGTTTGGATTTGGCAACTGTTGAAAAGGGTTGTAATGAAGCTGCCGATAGACAAATATGTTCGCCTGCAAATATTAATTCTCCGACGCAAATCGTCATTGCCGGTCAAACTATTGCAGTTGAACGTGCGTGTGAGATTTTGAAAGAAAAAGGTGCAAAGCGGACAATTATGTTAAATGTTTCTGCACCGTTTCATTGCGGTTTAATGAAGCCCGCACAGGAGAAATTAAAAATTGATCTGAAAGAAATTACCTTCAAAGATTTAGAGTTTCCGATAATTGAAAATGTGTCCGCGAAAGAGAATTCTGACGGTGAAAGAGTCGCAAAATCTTTGACCGATCAAGTTACATCGCCTGTGCGTTGGTTACAGACGATTGAACTTTTGATCGAAAATGGCGTAGATACATTTGTTGAGGTCGGAGCAGGAAAAGTTTTATCGGGCTTGGTCAAACAGATTAACCGCGAAGTTCGCGTTTTTAATGTGGAAGATCAGGCGAGTTTAAGCAATACTAAAAATAATTTATAAAAGATAGATAACAGGAGAAAATATGTCAGAAGTTCAAGAAAAAATTAAACAAATTATCGTTGACGAATTAGGTGTTGATGAAGCAGAAGTTACAGAAAACGCACGCTTTATCGAAGATTTAGGAGCTGACTCTTTGGATCTAGTTGAATTAGTTATGCGTTTTGAAGAGGAATTCGACATCGAAATTCCCGATGAAGACGCAGAGAAAATTCAGGGTGTAAAAGATGCTTACGCTTACGTAGAGCAAAATCAAGGTTAATTAATGGATAGCGGATAATGGATAATGAATAATTAAAATATTATCCATTATCTGTTATCCATTTTCCATTATAAAATTATGAAACGTCGTGTAGTAGTTACAGGTCTCGGATTGGTTACGGCTTTAGGAAATGATGTTCCGACAACTTGGGCTTCATTGATGAAAGGCGAGAGCGGTGCGGACTATATTAAAAAATTCGATACCGAAGATTATAATGTCAAATTTGCTTGTGAAGTCAAAAACTTTGATGAGCAAGATTATTTAGACAAAAAAGAAGCCCGGCGAATGGGTGCGTTCACGCATTTTGCAATCGCCGCTTCAGATGAAGCCATGAAGGACAGCGGACTCGTAATTGACGAATCAAACGCTGAAATGATCGGCACATACATAAGTTCGGGAATCGGAGATTTTTGGGCGATCGAACGCGAACACGACAAATTACTCAAATCGGGACCCGGCAGAGTTTCGCCGTTCTTTATCGTTTCGGCTATCGTTAATCTCGCGTCGGGAAACGTTTCGATTCGTCACGGTTTAAAAGGACCGAATTCGGCAACGGCAACAGCTTGTTCGGCAGGTACACACGCGATTGGTGATAGTTTCAGAATTATCGAACGCGGCGACGCGGATGCAATGATCTGCGGTGGTGCGGAAAGTGCGATTACGCCGATGTCGGTTGCAGGTTTTGCTTCGATGCGGGCTTTGTCAACAAGAAATGACGAACCAACTCGTGCATCGCGTCCATTTGATGCGGAACGTGATGGATTTGTTATCGGCGAAGGAGCGGGACTTTTAATTTTAGAAGAACTGGAATTTGCAAAGAAACGTGGTGCGAAAATTTACGCTGAGATCGTCGGTTACGGAATGACGAGCGATGCTTTTCACGTTACGGCACCTGATGAAACTGGTTCGGGACCAAGACGTGTGATGCAGAGGGCGATCAAAGATGCGGGAATTACGCCCGAACAGATCGGCTATATCAATGCACACGGAACATCTACACCTTATAATGATAAGTTTGAAACCAAGGCGATCAAAGATTGTTTCGGCGAACACGCATACAAGTTGGCAGTTAGTTCGACAAAGTCTATGACCGGACACGCACTCGGTGCGGCGGGCGGAATTGAAGCCGTATTTAGTTGCAAAGCCTTGGCGGAAAACGTCTTGCCGCCGACAATTAATTACGAAAATCCCGATCCCGATTGCGATTTGGATTACATTCCGAATGAAGCACGAAATGCTGAAGTTGATTATGTTTTGTCAAACAGCTTCGGTTTCGGCGGAACAAATGCCTGCTTGATCTTCAAGCGTTACGAGGAGTAATTTATGCAAAGCGTTTTGATTGCGAATGGCGATTAAAACGCTTTAATTTTGACTTGCGAATGAATGGTCATTCATTTTGCTGGTTGGAAATTATCTAAGCAAAGTTTTACAATAATCAAAGAGGTAACAAAATGAGAAAATTAAGATATACATTTTGGCAAGATGGCGAATTTTATATTGGTTTTTTGAATGATTATCCTGATTATGAAACGCAAGGATACTCAAAAGAAGAGTTACTCGAAAATCTGAAAAGTTTATTGGTTGATATTGAATCAGAAGAGATTCCATATATCAGAAAAGTAGAAGAATTAGCCATCGCATAATGAAAAGGCGAGACTTGACTCAACCAATTCCAAGACATAGAGAAATTAACGAAAATTTAGCAAAATCAATTATTAAAAAATTATCAAATTAAAATAATTATGAAAATTATAGTTTTAATGAAACAGGTTGCGAATAAGGACGCGGTTTTGCGTATTCGCGGCGACGAGAAATGGATTGATGAATCGGATGTTTCGCAGCAGACGAATGAATCCGATGGTTACGCTTTGGAAGAAGCTCTGCGTTTGAAGGAAGCGAAGGGTGAAGGCGAAGTTGTTATTTGCACACTTGGAAAAGCCGGAGCAAAAAGCGTAATAAAAGACGGACTTGCTCGCGGTGCTGATCGTGGAATTCACATTATCGTCGAAGATGAAAACGCACTTTCACCTTATCAAATTGCCAATGCGATTGCTGATGCGATTCGGGATGAAAACGCTGATTTGGTTTTCGGTGGTTTGCAATCTGATGATGCAAGTTACGGACAGACCGGCGTGATCTTAGCCGAACTTCTCGGCATTCCGCACGCCACGATCGTTATCGAACTCGACCGTGAAAGTTTAAGCGGTGACGGCATACGCATCAAACGCGAACTCGAAAGCGGTTGGTATCAATGGTTTGGTTATCAACTTCCGGCATTGATGACGATTCAATCGGGAATCTCGCAAATTCGTTACGCAAGTTTGAAAGGAATTATGGCGGCGAAACGAAAAGAGATTAAAGAATTTACACCGGAAGTTGCGAACTTTGATTCGGCACAAAAACTTCAAAAAGTGTATATGCCGCTTAAAACAAAACAAACTCAGATGCTCGGAAATGGTGATGCCAAAGCGGGTGCGATTGAACTCGTTGAGAAACTTAAAAATGAAGTAAGAGTTTTATAACTAATCCTAAAATTTGATAAAAACCAGCTAAATTTATGAAAATTTTGAATTTAGGTGGTTTTTCTATTTATTTTTTTAAAATTTAGGTTTATACTCAATTCGATTTAGAAACATTTTAATTTAACCTCTGATTTTCTCAATCAATAGGGGTTTTTAAATTGAAGAATTCGTTTGCAATTGAAGTATAGATTTTGCGATATTCAATTCATATTCGCAAATTTTATCTTTTGCAGTTAATTTTCGATAGTTTTATCTCTTAAATTACATATATGAATAATTTGTGTTTGTATATTTAAGATAGTTAAAACATTTAGCAGGAGGGAATATTATGTCTTGGGCAAAAAGAATTAAGTCCGTTAGCAGTCTGTTTTATTCGGTTACGGTCTTAGCGATAGTTGCAACCGCAATGTGGTTTGGAGCTAATTTTAATACTTCGGAAGCGAGTGAAAAAACTTC
>JBGTHN010000467.1:0-4480 GCA_041746235.1 Pyrinomonadaceae bacterium
GGGCATTGAACTTAAGTCAATAGTTGGTAAAGTTTCGTTTGTATTTGAATTAATGATTGGTTCTTCATCAATTATTGGAATTACATCGGAATCATCAAACTCAGGTTCAGCTATAACTTCTTCAATTTCCTCATTTTCGACACTTAAATCTTTCTTTTTTACCGGAAACGGAACTTCATCAAGCGGGAAATCAGAGGTTAGAGTTTTTTTTTCTTGTGTAGCTTGATTTACATTTTCGTCAGGTTTTATTTCACTCGGAGCGATATTGGTTTCAAAATTCCCGGAAGAATCTTCAAGATTCGCAAGGCGTTTTAATAATTCTTCGATTGGCTGAACTCTTCCCATTTCGATAAGCTTTAACAAACCGACTTCGAGCATATATCTCGGCTCATTTGCTTCACGCAACTTACTTTCGGTTTCGGCTAACGAATTAAAAAAGCGTATCAAATCGGATTCAGTAAATGGTTCGGAATAAGTTTTCAAATCTTCAAAGCCTAAAATTGCTGTATCAAGTAATTTATCAGCATCGCCAGCCATTTTATAAACAAGTAAATCACGAATAAATGCCAGCATATCAGTGCAGAAATGTCGCAAATCTTGACCGCGTGAAATCAAATCGTCAACTACTTTTAAAACTATTTGCGGTTTTTTATCAGCAATTGCCTGAATGGTTGTCGTTAGATTTTCCGCACTCGCAATTCCGAGAGCATTTATAACATCATCAGTTTCAATCTGTTCGCCGGAAAAACTTATAACTTGATCAAAATTGCTTTGAGCGTCACGCATCGAACCTTCACCTGAACGTGCGATCTCTTTTAATCCTGCGTCGGATATTTTTATTGATTCGGCTTCAGCAATTGTTTTTAGACGATTAAGAATTTTTTGTAGTGGAATTGTCCGAAATTCAAATTCCTGCACACGAGAGAGAATTGTATCGGGAACTTTGTGAAGTTCGGTCGTTGCCATTACAAAAACAACATTTGCAGGCGGTTCTTCCAAAGTTTTCAAAAGGGCATTGAACGAAGACTTTGAAAGCATATGAACTTCGTCAATAATAAAAATCTTGTAACGATCACGGGCTGTGGAAATTTGAATATTCTCAATGATTATTTGACGAATCGTATCAACCTGTGTATTTGAAGCCGCGTCAAATTCCAGCACATCAAGCGAACGGCTTTGAGCAATTTCTTTGCAGGAATCACAAGCATCTACGGAACTTGTATCGCAAGGTTTAGAATTTGGTTTATCGGTTTTTCGACAATTAAGTGCCTTTGCCAGTAATCGTGCAGTAGTTGTTTTTCCAACGCCTCTTGCACCGGAAAAAATATATGCGTGATGCAGACGTTCGTGTTCAATGGCGTTACGCAAAGTCCGCGTAACCGCTTCTTGCCCGATAACTTCCTCAAATGTCTGAGGTCGCCATTTTCTTGCGATAACTTGATATGACATTAATAAAATTCAGAATTATTTATTTATTTGATTTTTAGAACTATACCATTCTTTGACCTTAGTTTGTAATTTCAATCTATTTCCATTTTCATCTATCAATGAGTAATATCCATAAATTCCATCTGTTTTATAGGCTTTTTTCATTTCTTCGGAAAACATTTCTGTAAAATCAAATTGTGCAATATCTTGAAGTATAAAATATGCAACATCGCCAACTGAAACAGTTCCAATACTCGGACATCTTGGATCGTCCATTTCTTCTGTGTTGAGAATGTTTTCAATTAAGCATGGAATTGCATTTTCGCCTTGATCAACTACAATAAAATACTCTTTATACTCCGGATCAGTTTTGCTTACATCGCTCGGTTTGTATGGAATAGATTTTATCTTTGATAATTTCGCACACGGATTATCTGTTTTTGTAGATTGAGAATAACTGTTAGTTTGAAAAAATATGAAAACAAACAAAGTAAGTAATGAAAATTTAAGTAGGTATTTCATAATGAAAATTCTAGTTTATTCGCGTGTTTTCGACAAGCAAAAAATCGCCAATAATACACCTGAAATTTCAGCCGCAAGTAAGTAAAATATTATTGGTTTTGGAATTCCGTTTGAAAATACTCCAACAATTCGACCAAAGGCAAAACCGCCAAGCGTAATTGCTTGAAGAATTAATCCAATACGTATCAATTCAGATTTTCGCAAACAATATAAAAAGAAAATCCCAATAGCAAACATACAACCACCATAAGTTGCTTGAAAGTCAATAATAGCAGTTGTGGAATTCAATGAAATATCAACACTAGAAGCCCAATAAACGGGTGATGTCAGAAACATCAAACCGATAACCAAAAATATCACTGCCGTTATTATTATCGAAAATTTAACTAAGTTCAAAATTTTCACTCCCGATATTTGATGAAAATAAAGATGTATATAAAAACTTGATTTTATTGTAGCAAGTGGCAAAAAACATATTCAAATTTGTGGGGTTTTTACAAAATGATTTTGCTTGATAAAAGGACAGGTTACTGTGCAAAAAGAAAGCTGAATAAAAATATTTTACTCAGCTTTCTTTTTTGAATATGGAGGCTTCAGACTTAACCGCAACACAGGTTGTAACTGCTACCGTTGCTCGATTCCTCGTCTGGCGGGGTTCACAACACAAGCCTTGTGCGGAGCCTGAAGCCATATAAAAAGGGATGAAGTTTGAGGGATGAAGGATGAAAATATACCTATTTTCATCCTTCATCCTTCTGAATTCAATACTTTAGAAAGCGGAGAGAGTGGGATTCGAACCCACGGAGCCCTTTCGAGCTCACAGCATTTCCAATGCTGCCAGTTCAGCCACTCCTGCACCTCTCCTAAAAAGGATGAAAGATAAAGGATGAAGGATGAATAAAGCAGTATTAGGCTTCAACTTTCATTCTTTATCTTTCATACCTGAAAATTCTGACGGAGAGGGTGGGATTCGAACCCACGGTACCCGCAAAGGCACAACAATTTTCGAGACTGCCCGATTCAACCACTCTCGCACCTCTCCAGCTATTTAAGTTTTCAATCTTTTTTCACGAAAAAAATCTTGCATCAATTTTTTGCAGTGGCTTTCAAGAATGCCACTCGTGATATTAATTCTATGATTCAAAGCATCGTTGTCACAAATGTTAAATAAAGATTCAACTGCTCCGAACCTTTCGTCTTTTGCACCAAAAACAAGTCGTGCAATTCGTGCATTGACCAATGCTCCGGCACACATAACGCAAGGTTCAATAGTCGTATATACTGTCGTATCAGTCAACCGATAATTTCCGAGTTTTTTTGCAGCTTCCCTTAAAACAAGAATCTCCGCATGTGCTGTCGGATCATTTTTTGTAATGGTTTGATTAAAACTTGTCGCAATCAATTCGCCGAATTTATCAACGATGCAAGCACCAATTGGAACTTCATCCAAATTTTTTGCTTCAATCGCTGCATCAATTGCTACACACATTAAATTTTCGTCTAAATCAAACATCAATTAAAAGTTTAAGCGAAATCAAACGCAAACAAAAAATATAGATTTATGTATGAATTGTGTCAAGCACGAGTTCAGTAAATATCGAACAGAAATAATATTAAATTAAATCAATTCCGTTTTATTATTATGTATCATTCTCATACATAAAATCCTTCCAAAACTAATTAAAATTATGTTTTAGAAAATTAAACGAAGTATTCATTATACTTGAAGACTGTGGCACGGATATTGTTATCTATTTTAACTATAAGAGTATTTGCTCTGATTACGGAGATATATAAATAATAAAAAGGAGAATGTAATAAATGATTTCATTAATTATTTGGTTGATTTTAGGATTTTTGGCGGGTTATTTGGCGAAAATGATTATGCCGGGAGCTGATGGTGGCGGTGTGGTTTTAACCACAATTTTGGGTATTGTCGGTGCCGTTGTCGGTGGTTTTCTTGGAACAATTGTCGGATATCCGATGATTAGTTCTTTTGACAATATCGGCAGTTCGATTCCGAGTTTTATTTCATCAATCATTGGGGCAATAGTTGTTATTGCAATTCATCGATTGGCTACAGGTCGTAGTTTAAGTGTCTAATTTTGCAATTTATAGTTAATAAAAAGCCGAAAACTTCAACAGATTTTCGGCTTTTTATTAGAAATTAACAATATATTTGCAATTATGTAAAAGCAATTTAACATCCTTGATATAGGAAAGCCCTAATCCTTGATATATATATTTTGATACGGAATCAATTATGCAAGAAAATAAGATAAACAGGGAAATTGTTGAATCAGCTAGAGTTTTCGGTCAATGGTTAAATCAAATAGCTATAAGTTACGAAGTTGAAAACATAAAGGCGAATTTAACAGGGATTAAGAGGATAAACAAGGATATGTAAAATAAGTGTTTTATTACTTTTTTTTATCCTCTTAATCCTGTTCATCCCTGTTTAATATTTCTTTCAACTGCGTAACTTATAATAGCTTTAAATTTTGCTGAAAATGAAGTTAATGATTCATCT
>JBGTHN010000468.1:0-3148 GCA_041746235.1 Pyrinomonadaceae bacterium
TCACAAAGAGAAAATTATTGACGGCGTATTTTGAAGCGAGTCGGACGAATTCATAATTTCCCTCATTTCGCATCAAAGCAGGTTCGCGGGAAGTTTTGATAAGGAATGGCGAAAAATGTTCTCCGCCTTCGAGCGAGCAATTTACGCCTTTAAGATACGGTTCGTTGAATTCGTAAATGTTGCCGGAATCTTCCGTCCGTCCGCCGCAAGTCGAAGTGAACATCGCATTGATCGGTTTTCCTTTGTAAAGTGCGAAAACTCCGCGAGTTGCTTTGACGGCTTGCGTTCCCATCGCCGTTTCAATCGCCACGCCTTTATAAACCTGTGACCAGATCGTGTCAACCATATCAAAACCTTCGTCGTCATAAGCGTCTTTGTTGCCGAGTGCATAAGTTCGTGCGGCAACGGCTTGTGCCTTTTGTGCTTCGAGTTGCGGCAAGGACAATTCGGCGGGAACAACTCCGAGCAAATAATCTTCGATCGGAACAACATTAACGACCGTGATTCTTCCCGAAGATGTCGTGGAAACTTCCATCTTTCCGCGATAGCGTTTGCCGTTTAAATAGACGATTCCATTCGGATTGCTTGAACCGATCGTGATCGGTTTGAGCGAGGATAAATTGGAAACAACGGCTTCACGCAATCCCGTATTGATGAACGCATTCATATTCTTTCGGCGTGTCTGAATGTTTGGAGATTTGGTCGAACTCGTTGATTTTAAACTCCTTACTTTTGACTTCGGATTTTGGGCAATCTGTTTGGTTAATTCGATGGCTTCGTCGGACGGCGAAGTATATTTGACGGGAATTATCTGCACATTTACAAAACCTTTGGCGGTCAGATCTGCAACGTAAGTTTCCGCTTCGAAGCGTGTTTCCTTTTCGGTTTCCAGACGGATTCGCCATGTGTCAACGGTATTTCCGACCATCACCGAAGCGTTTTCCCGTGTTTCATTCTTAATTCGGTTTGCCAATTCTTCCGCCTCTTCGCGGGTGGCGATGTTGAGGATTTCAAATTGATAATATTCAAAACTCGGCGTTTGATAAGCCTGTGACGAAGCACGGACACTGGTTACATTTAGAAATTTTTGCGGTTCATTTCCTTCCACCGCAACAAGCGAACCGTCGCGTGTCGTAATTGTCGCCGAATAAACATTTCTCAATAAACCTATACGAATGGTCGGTTCGCCGTCGAGCTTAAATGTTGCCGAAGATTCATTTTCATCCGTGTGCGAAAATGTGCTTGAAGAGAGTAGCGAAATAATCGAAAAGAGTAATAAAATATTGCGTAGTTTCATAATAAAAAAAGGGAAATTAATATAGAACATAAAATATAATTTAGAATAAAGTTTGATTTGATTATGTTTTTATGAATTGCCGTTGGTCTTTAGCCAACGGTTCAAGATTCAATCAGGCTTAAGGCTTTAGCCGAACTTCAAATAAAAGCAAATTCCTTATAGCTTTAGCTGAAGCACAAAGGATGATTGATATTTTATTATATTTGGCTAAAGCCTAAGAAATTTAATTTCAAACAAATCCGTCGGCTAAAGCACGACGGCAATTCATCAAAGCAGAACTTATTATTCCATTAAAAAAACATTCGATTGCTTTAGTGAGCCGAAAAGTTGTTTGCTTATTTTTCCAAAGCATTAAATATAAACGGAAAAGTTCCGTAAGTCTGCCCGCGATGTTGCGGACGAAAAGCGAAAAGGATGATCTTTCCTTTGCCGTAATTTGTCTCGGCGATGGCAGTTTTACCGTTGAGATATTTTTCGCCGAATATCCAACCTGATAAAAGTATATCTTCCTTGCCGTATTTGGCGATGGAATTTACTTTGGAAGTGTCGTTGATCTCATACGCCGAACTTGAAATAAAATATGCCGGAGTTTTGGCTTTCATTCCTTTAGCGAGCGGGTTTGAAGTATCAACATCAATTTCCAAAATCGTTCCCGGCGAATAGAACTCTTTGCGTGTCAGGTCTTTTAAGGTGTTTTTCATCGGCAGATCAAAACGATTTATGACCATTCCGCAACTGTCATCAAAGCAAATTAACTTACCACCGTTCTCGACATATTTCTTGAGATTCTCAACGCCCGCTTCGGTCATTCCGCCAGTATATTCTTTCGGGTATCTTTCTTCGCTGTTTCCCGTAACAAGTGTGCTTTCGCTGATCGAGGGCAATACAATTGAATCGTAATTTAATTTATCGGAGCGAAAATCTTCGTCCATCAAAGATGTATATTTTATCTGATGATTGTCAAAAACGAGTCGCGTCCAACCTTCGTCCATCGAATTTGCCCAACCTTTATACATTCCGATCTTCGGATTTGATTTAAGCGGATTCGGCAATTTATCGAACGGCATTTTGCTTGGTTTTAAGTTCAAAACCTTTCTCGCTTGATTGATATTTTCAACTTTTTTCAAAGTCTTTTGATGTTCACTAAAATCTTTAATGTTCCAAGCCGCCGTATATTCTACGCCCATTTGTAGCGGAAGCGTCCAACCCGAAACATCGTAGGGAACTTCTGCTTCGCCGTTGGCGTTGATGCGTTCGGGATAGATTTGTTTTTCAAATAAACTCAGGACATTCGGTTTCTGCGGTTGGTTGACCATTACGATAAACGAACCAGCCGGAATTTCACCGAATGTATCTTTGTCATCTTCCGATAAAGCAACTTCGAGTTCGCGTGTCATTTCGTGAACTTCCATTCCTTGCCACATCAAAATTTCTAAGAAACGTGCAACTCGTTCTTCATACGGTTGACCTGCTAAAACGATAAATGCTTTTGGTTCATTCGGATCGTCTTTAAGATTGTTGGACGCTAACATCCGAGCATTTTCTAAATATCTCTCACGAAATTTCGCCGCCATTTCCAGCACGCCGTAAGACGCGATCATTTCAATATGTGCGATATTCGCAGGTCGCCACAAACCGCCTTCCCACGGATCGGGAATATTCGTCGCCGGTTCGAGCATCGAAGTTATTCCGCGAGTCGGATTTCGACGCATTAATTGTTCTCGTTTGATCGTTACGGGAGTCATCAGTTCGGCCCTCGCCGCTTCTGACAAAATGCCAATGGAATTGTGATAATAAGGTGCCGAACGAAAACCGCCGTGCCACCAAGTATCGTAAGTTGCGTTTGTCGTC